>CBDTUG010000010.1:0-12702 GCA_965363555.1 uncultured Thermoanaerobaculia bacterium | reverse complement strand
TCCTCTATCGCGGGACTGAGCATCTCCCGTTGCACCTCTTCGACTTTTTTCTGTATTTGGCGGCGCAAGTCGGCGACAACAGCAAAAACCTCCTGCAGTCGGCTCTTGAGGGTGCTGTGACGTTCATGAAGAGTCTCGAGTTCTGCGGCCTCCATCTCGCCGGCCTCGACCATCTTGGCCATATCCTCCATGGCGGTTGGCTCGTCGTCGACGATTGGAAGAACCTCCGGGCGGCCAATCGCTCCGACTTGGATCTGCACCAGGGCAAACCCGGCTTCCTGGACCTCGGCTTCAAAGAGGGAAATGGCCTCAATTTCCTGATTCCGGAGATCCTCAACCGCCTTTTCGATCTTTTTTCGAAAGGCCTGGTCCTTGGCCATCGCGGGCAGGCTTTCAGCCAGATCTCGAACAAGATCGTTCATACAGTCCCGCAACCGTCGGCCCGCTCCCGCTTCCAGGAACACCGCACTGGGCTCCTCCGGCCGGTTGAAATTGAAGACATAACAGACGTCGTCAGGCCTGGGGCTTTCACCCGCACGGCCTTCGAGGAACTGCTTGATCGTCGTCGAACGTCCTGTACCGGACAGACCGGTAACAAAGACGTTGTAGCCGACACCTCGCATGCCCAGACCGAAAGCGATCGCCTCGATCGCGCGATCCTGACCAACGATCGTCAGCGCAGGCTCCACCTCTGAGGAACTGTCCCACGGTACCCATTGCTTCGGGCAGGTCCACGATAGCTCGTCAACACCTACTTGACGCATCTACGATCTCCTCTCAACGGACTCTCCGCCAACTCAGCAGGACCGGCAACACAGTGATACTGATAACCGCCGTCGCCAGAGCGCCCAAAATGGCGGCAAATCCCACTGAACGCAAACCTGGATAGTGGGACAGGGCCAACGAACCAAAGCCAACGATCGTCGTCAAGGCTGCGACTGCGATCGCCTTCGAAATACCTGCGAGCGCCTCCGGGTTCCCACCGGTCTCGAACCAGCGGTGAAGAAAGTGCACGCTGTAGTCAACGCCGATCCCGATCACCATCGTGATCACGAAAATATTCATGAAGTTGATGCGAAGACCAAGGAAGGACATGACGCCCAGCATCCATATCATGCCGAGAACCAACGGCAGCAACGCCAGCGCTGATCGGCCAGGCGAGCCCAAATCAGCCCACATCAAAAGAAACACCAGCACGATTCCGATTGCCGAGGCCCTGAAAGCGTCGCCCCATACGATGCGTCGAAGCTCTGATGACACGACGTTCGGTCCCGTCAAAACGGCCTCGGGATGTTGATCCACCAGCGCCTTCAGCGCGGGCGGCGCCTCCCGTCGCCAGCGACCAGCAGGGGGATAACACCGGATGGCGACCGAAACACCCCCATCGTATTCTGCGACATAGCGCCGGGCCATGCGTTCGAGGAGCGTACCTCCAAGATCACCAAGGGCCAGAGGTGCCCTCAACGCCAACGCCTTCTCGAAATGGCCAATGCCGTCTGCAAATGGCGCAGGATTCAGCCCCGCCCGGCGCATGGCCTCAGAAAAACGCACCTTCAGATCGACCACCACGTCCGGGTTCCGGCTGAGGACCTCAAGCACCTCCACCTGATCCTTATAAGGCGGGAAGAGATCGACGATCGAGTCTACGTCGGCGAGATTCTCGCCGTCGACCAGGGCCTCCAACTGCGGCAACAGACGCCTGGCGGCTGTGATCGCGTCCCGTTCGGTCGGGCCGTCGACCCGGACCGTCATCGGCGTGAACCGGAGGCCGAATGATTCCATGACCTCGGTTCGCAATTTCATGGCCTGATTATCCGGCGAACGCATATTCTGAATGTCGTCGTCGAATTGAAGATCCCAAGCGCCCCAGGCAAAAATAACGGTCAACAGTGCAGCACCCGCGATAACGATCCTGGGACGCCTCAAGGCCGCCGCACAGAGCCAGTCGGCGCCAAAACTCTGTATGACGTGGAGTACACCTCTCCGACTTCTGTGCTGCAACGTAGTCAGCAACGCCGGGAGCAATAAAAAGACCGTCACCACCAGGAGCAGGATTCCCGTCCCCGTCAGAAGACCTAGTTCGGTCAGTCCACGGAAGTCTGTGGCCAGAAAAGCGAAAAAGGTCGCCGCCGTGGTCACGGCCCCGAGCAGAACGCCCACTCCGGTGTGGCGTCCCATTGCATCGATGGCTTCGGCGTGGTCAGCTCCGGTCTGGCGCTCCTCGACGTAGCGGCCATACAAGACAATGATGAAGTCGATTCCCAGCCCAACCAGAAGGCCTCCAAAGGCCGATGTCAAAGAGTTCATCCGACCCAGAACCACCACCCCGAACGCAAAGGTCAGACCCAACCCGGTCGCAAGAGGTACGAAGGCGTAGATCAGAGCCACTTTCCGCCGAAAAGCCAACATGAACAGAAGCATGACGCCGACCAGGGCCGACGCCGCTCCAAAGACCGCGTCCGAAAGAATCAGTTCACTGTCATCCAGGGTAACGACGTAGCCACCGGTGAATTCGACAGCAGGCGGCTCCCCGTCCCACCCTTCGCCTCGCCAGACCTCACCGGCCTCATCGACCTTTTGGTCAAGCCCCGATACCAGTTCCCGATTGAACCCCAGATCCTGGGCTGCCTTGATCGGCCGAGCCAACATCACAAGCAATCGGCCCTGGGGATCGATCAGAACCCCGGTTTCCGGGTCGGCCGACACCTCGATGCCCCCCAGCCGCACGCGCGACAGCAACCGCGGCAGTAGACCGAAAGGGTCGACCCGAATGGCTTCCTTGGTCATCAGGCCCTGCGGCGCCATCAGATCGGCATATACGGTCCGTGCCCGTTCCTCGAGACCGGCGTCGTCGAGTCCTGCAATCACATTCTCCACATCGGCGGGATCCATGAACAGAACTGCGCGATCCAGCAAGGGCTCCAGGATCTCGATCGAATTGTCGACCCGGTACTCGACCCATTCGATCATCTCCCACGACTGGAGGCCGGCGGCGAGATGGTCAGCAAAGGCCAAATCCCGCTCCCGGTCATTGCCCGGCCCCAACCGTACAACCACCAACAGTGTATCGACCGTTCCAAATCGTTCGATGGTGGTTTTGAAATTTTCAACGGCCTTATTGTTTTGGGGAACCAGAGAGAGAATATCGGTTTCGACATTGATTCGCGACGCCAACAGGCCGGCCACCAGCCACGTCACCAGCGACAGCGTAATGACCGCCCGGGGAAAGCGACGGCCAACCCGAACCAAAACCAGCGGCAAGCGTCGCGGCAGCAGGCGTCCACTCACTCGTTGACTCCAAGAGGCCGGGCCCCAAGAGGCCCGGCCGGAAACCCCCTATACCGCCTGTTGCGAGCGCCATCGGTCCGGATTCTAGGCGGCGTAACGAAGTCGATGTCCCCCCATCTTCGAGGAGCGGCAACAACGAAGCCGGGCCGATGCCGCCGCAACCCGGAGGACAGGTGGGGTTTACGACTGATTTCGTCGTTCTTCGTCGTCAACGATGGGCAAGACATCGCCTCCTCCTCGTGCCTCGAAATCAGCACGCAAAGCCCACCTGCAGGCGGCATTGCGGTTTCCGGCCGGGCCTCTACCATCAGGCCTTTCCGCCGGCCAGCAACGACCGGTTCTGCCAGAAGTACACAACCATCGACAAGACGGTCAGCAACAACGCGGCCCACAACGAGATGTGGCCGAGCACGATCCAACTGCCAAGTTGCTTCCCGAGGATCAAAATCGCAACGGCGATCACCTGGGCAACCATCTTGGCCTTGCCCCAAGAGTTGGCGGCGATGGGCAGTCCACGCTCCAGGGCGATCATGCGCAGTGCAGTTACGGCAAACTCCCGACCGACGATGATGGTCACCATCCACGCGGGCGCCAGGTCGAGTTCTACCAAAGAAATGAAAGCTGCAGTGATAAGAAGCTTGTCGGCAATCGGGTCAAGAAGACTTCCCATGACCGTCACGGCGCCGGTGCGGCGGGCAATGAACCCGTCGAAGTAGTCGGTCACGGTCGCCACGACAAAGATCCCCAGACCCCAAAACTCTCGATCCGGCAACTCGGTCAACAAAACTGCCACAAGAACCGGCACCAGGACGATTCGAAAGGCCGTCAGACTGTTTGGAATATTCCACATGGTGTTCCTCTCACGGGAAACGAAACCCTCGCAACTCGAGAGTCTACCTGATCTAACCCGGCTTCGCCGGGTGTCGATCGCTCTCAGCTCAGCCTCTTGCAAAAATCATGAAATAGCCACAAAGAGGCACAAAGAGAAAAGCAAAGGGGCTGCCGGGACTGCGTCCTGGAGCGCGGGGCTCCTGCCCCGCATCGTGGCGGTCGGAATTCTGCAAGCAGCTAAGCTATCAGCTCTCAGTCATCGGTATTCCGACATTCTCGCGTTCTGCCGTCCTGGCGTCCCAGCTTCCCAGCTTCTCATCGTATAATCCCTCGGCACTGCCGAACCGGGGAGAGTCGGCATAAAAATATGCTTGCCAGTAGCCACTGCACCGTTCATCCCTCTCACGAGGCCAACCACCGCTGCCGTTCCTGCGGTTGTTGGTTGTGTGACAGATGCACTCAGTCCACCCCGCAGGGTATATTCTGCAGCGGACGTTGCCGAAGCCTTTTCCGTCTCAGTTCGATAAGCAGTGCACTCAAGCGCCTCGCGACCGATCCACTGGAGGGTCCCTGGGTCGTCGGTCTCGTAGGAGGCATGATCGCCCTGGTCATCTGGGGAGTTGCATTGCTTGCGTCCCAACTGGTCGAACTCTCCCGACCGATTCCGCCGCAGGCCCCAATTCAGACCTTTCGCCTGGTCGAATCTCCAAGAGGCCTGGATGTTGCACTCGAGGGTACTCCGGGCCGACACGCCATTGTCGTCGACACCTCCGGACGTACCCACACACTGACCTTCAATGGCAAGGGCGAGACCCACCTGTTTGGGATCTACAGCCCCCCTCCGGCGCAGACCGCGACCCCAACACCACTGCCGGTCACAGACCAACCGACCTCCAGTTCCAAAATTCCAATGACCCCGAAGCCCGTGCCGACCCAGGTCTCCACCCATGCCATCGCGACGTCCCCAGCGACACCCTCCACGGCGCCCTCCAGAGTCCCGTCGCCAACTGAAGTTGCAGACCCGGGGCCAACACCGACCCCGACACCACTGATTACGCCGCGGCCCCGCCCGACGACACCCCCGGGCGCACCTCCGATCCTTCACCTTGTAACCGACAGCGGTCCGTCGATCGCCATCACCTTCGACGGGGGCGCGTCGAGCAACCGGACGGCCGAGCTTCTGGATCTCCTGGAGGAGCTAAACATCAAGGCGACGCTCTTTTTGACCGGCCAGTTCATCGAGAAACACCCCACACTGGTCCGTCGTGCGGTCCTGGCCGGACACGAGGTTGGGAACCACACCTTCAGCCACCCACATTTGACGTCGTGGGAACAGGACCGTCGTCACCGAACTCTACCCGGCATCACAAAGGCTCTGCTTTTGGCAGAACTCGAACGATCGGAGCGAGCCTTTCAAAAGGCAACCGGAAGACCGATGGCACCGCTCTGGCGAGCCCCCTACGGCGAGGAGAACCCCACACTCAGGGCCTGGGCCCTTGAGGCGGGCTATCTCCACGTTCGCTGGAGTTCTTTGGAAGGCAGGTCGTTGGACTCACTTGACTGGGTCGAGGACGAACACTCCGGCCTCTACCGGGATTCGAAAAGGATCATGAATACTCTTCTCGCATTCCCGCGCCTTGAGGGCGGCATCGTCTTGATGCATTTGGCTTCTGACCGGGACGAAGCCCCGTGGACTCACCTTCCGGAGTTTGTCAAGGAACTCCGGAAACGAGGCATCGAACCGACCAGGGTCACCGAATTGTTGCACCAGTCCAAGATCTGGCGACGATGGGCGGACCGGGCGGAAGATCACCATCGGAAACTCTGGCACTAGGAGACACATTGAAATTCGACAGCAACACTGTAGTTATCACCGGCGCTTCTTCCGGTATCGGCGCCGCCTGCGCCCAGGCCTTCGCCGAGGCCGGCGCCAATTTGGTTTTGGCGGCCAGGCGTATCGATCGACTGAACGAGATCGCGGAGCACCTGTGCTCGACGTATGACGTCAACATTCGAGCCGTAGAACTGGACGTCCGTTCGAGGGAGGCGGTTGCTGAGTTTGCGCAAACACTCGATAAGGACGACATCACCGTCGACATACTGATCAACAACGCCGGCCTTGCCCGCGGTCTGGCGACTGTCCAGGCGGGCGATATCGACGATTGGGAAGCGATGATCGACACCAACGTTAAAGGGCTCTTGTACATGACTCGGGCCGTGGTGCCCGGCATGGTCAGCCGGGGATCGGGGCATATCATCAACATCGGATCAATTGCCGGCCACGAGACCTACCCCAACGGCGCGGTCTATTGCGCGACCAAACATGGGGTCGCTGCGATCAACCGCGGCTTGGCCATCGATACCCTGGGAACCGGCGTTCGGGTTTCCTCCATCGACCCCGGTCTGGTTGATACCGAATTCTCCCTCGTGCGATTCCACGGCGATCAGGAACGTGCTGACGGCGTCTACCATGGGCTGACCCCACTCTCAGCGAACGACGTCGCCGACGCGGTCCTTTTCTGCGCTACCCGCCCACCACACGCCAACGTCCGAGAGATGATCCTGATGCCCACCGATCAGGCTGCGGCGGTGCATGTGAATAGGAAGGAATGAACTCTCAGCTGTCAGCTCTCAGCTGGTAGCTGAGAGCTCTACGTCGCCATCATCCCGCCATCGACAGGGATGATCGCGCCGGTCATCCAGGCCGAGGCATCCGAGAGAAGAAACACCGTCATCTCGGCGATATCCTCCGGTTGCCCGACCCGATTCAGAGGATGGATTCGACCCATGCCCTTGACCTCGCCCGAGGACATGCCGCGGCTCGAATGGATCGGCGTATCGACAACGGCCGGCATGATCGCGTTGGCCCTGATCTTCGGCGCCAGTTCCAGGGCAATCGAGCGCGTCATCTGATTGAGCGCTGCCTTGGCCGAGTTGTAGGCGACCATGCCCGGGATTGCCTTTTCGGCCAAGGTCGATGAGATATTGACGATCGCCGCAGTCTCGGCCGCCCGCAAGAGACCGAGCAGTGCCCGAGTCACCAGATAAGGACCCTTGGTATTGATCCTGAAACACTCGTCCCAGGTCTCGGGATCAGTGCCCTCGAGATCGGCCATCGGCGCAACTCCGGCGTTATTGACCAGGCCGTCAAGGGCGGACCACCGATTACCGACCGCCTTCGCCAACGCCTCGACCTGCTGTTCGTCGCCAACGTCACACTGGACGGACCAGAGTCCGCCACCGAAAGCGGCCGCGGCCTCATCCAACGCCTGTTGCCTCCGGCCGACGATACACACTTCGGCGCCTCGTTCGCTCAAACTTCGGGCGATCGCCAAACCGATACCGCTGGACCCACCCGTTACGACATAGTGTTTCCCTTTGAATTGTTCCATCAGGCGATTGTAACCTTTCATCCTTCCGCCTTCACCCTTCCGCCTTCTCACGCTACACTCTCACCATGGCTCTCTCCTGGATTCTCCTCTCTCTGATCATTCCTCCATCCGTTGCGGTCCTGGTCTGGTTCTATGTTCGCGGCAAAAGTCTCGACCCCTCGGTCATCGTCATTCTCAACGGACTGATGCCCGGCAGCGGTTTGGCCGCGATCGACCGACCTGTCCTCGAGGTGGCTCTTGGCGTATTGTTGGGCCAGATCGGTCTACTCGCGGCACGGGGCCCGGACATCGGCCAGTTGGCGCCCTTCGGGGTCATCGCCGCCGGTTGGGCCTTGCTCTACACTTCGTGGAATCCTCTGACGTCCCAGGCGCCCCCGAAGAGTCCAGACAGCCCGGAGAATACCGGCCAAAAACCCCCCTCAGTCGCTGAGAAATCTTGGCCCAGAAACACAGTCGGCGGCATGAAAAATATGGGACAGAATGAGGAGTCTGGCGACCCGACCGAGGGTTATTCAGTGGCGGTTCGATGCACCGAGTGTGGCGCCGAGGTTCCTGTGCCTGTCCTCCATCACGCCACCCAGTGTTCGTTTTGCGGTAGTCACCATCTGGTTGGGGGACACGACGACCTGCTTCAAGTGGCTATCCCATCGAAGATCACAGATCCGCGAACACTGCGCGAGGCCGTGCTCGATCACCTTCGCTATCGCCACTACCTCAAACTCTATGAGCGCTTTGTCGCACCACTCGAGCGGCAGGCAACCGAGGCCGGCCCGATGGGAGGAATGACGGTTCGAGCCGATGTCGAGGCAGCCTCGGCCGCAGCCGAATCGGCCATTTCGGTCAAGGCCGACGTCTATCGGAGGAAGGTCGCGAAGACGCTGGAGATTCGAAGCAGCAAGGCCTTCCTGGCACCCTACTACCACTCGATGGGCACACTGTTCCAGGCGGCATTTGGGCGCGACCCCAGGACCCAGGACAAAAAGCTCCTCTTCACGATGGCCACGCTGGAGGGCGCCCTCCCGGCACAGGACCTGGCTACCCTCCCGCCCATGGGCAAAATGAGCTACCTCAAAACCCTGGTATCCGCCGCTCAACTGGCACCCGATGTCCAGGTACTGGCGCCTAACAAGGCCGCCGACACGTTGAAAACGGCCTACGGAGAACTCGACCGGAAACAGCTGGACCGCTCGATCCAGACGATCAAACTGGGTTCCTCCTTCGCTGAAGAGGTCAGGGCAGTCGTTTGGAGGCCCTGGTGGGTGGCCGATTTCAACGCCACCGGCGACGACGAAAGCCTGCTGGTTGACGGTGCTTCCGGATCGGTGACCGGTCCAGCTCCCTTCATCAACTCAGAGCTCTTCCAGGAACTGCCCGCTGCGGCCAGGGCGCCGGGCGGGTCACTGCATTTTCAGCCGATGGAATGTCCCACCTGCGGAGATGAATTCCGCTATGAGACAGATGCGGTCCTGCACTTCTGCTCCAACTGTCACCGACTGTTCGACGCGCATGGAGAGGGCAAAACTGAAGTCGATTACGACCACGGTAAAACGATCGCCGAAGAAGACGCCGACCTGGTACCGTTCTGGCGTTTCCCGCTGCAGTTGAAGACCGGAAACGGCTCAATCATCACCGATCTGATGCACCTCAAGGACGGGATCGACGGCCGCATGGACCAGATCGGAGACGAAGCCGACCAGGGGCAGGATTCCATCTGGGTGCCGGCCATTCGATGTATCAATACCCGGCTGATGACCTCTGCCTTCAACCGCCTCTTCATGCACGTCGCCCACAACCCTCCACGCCTGACTCGAGGCCGGTATCCGCTGGACAATACTCCGCTCCCTTGGCCGATCTGCCTGGACGAGCAGCAGGTTCGAAACTTCGCCCCTCTATTCCTGGCCAACGCCTTCGACTCCCGGGACATTGCCAGGGTCAATGTCCACGATGTCGGCCCATGGCTCTTCGACGCCAAGCTGCTCAGTTCAGGTCGCCTGACCTATGTCCCCATCCCCCGTTCAGTCACTGAGCCCTTCCGAGCCTACGTCGGACGGTATCGGAGTGGCGCCTTGGCGACGGCGCAAGGAAGCTGAGCCCGCCGACACCCCAGACCGAAAGAGCACTCTCCTCCGACGGGGCGTGCGGCGGGCGGCGGCGTGATACGCTCCATGACATCCTGATGATGGCAGTCACCAACCCCCTCTCTGAAATGATTGAACGGCAAGGCCGAATCATTCTGGATGGGGGACTGGCCACGGCTCTCGAGGAGGGGGGCCACAACCTCGACGACACGCTGTGGTCGGCTCGACTCCTGATTGAAAAACCCGAGGCGATTCGCAAAGTACACACGGCCTACCTTGAGGCCGGGGCGGACTGCATCACGACTTCGAGCTATCAAGCCAGCCTTCAGGGTTTCTCCGCTCGAGGCCTCGATGAGGCCGAAGGCCGCAAACTTCTTCGACTGTCGACGAACCTGGCCATCGAGGCCCGAGACTTCTTTTGGAAACACCCTGAAAACCGCCAGGACCGAATTCGCCCTTTGGTGGCGGCGAGCATCGGTCCCTACGGCGCCTTCCTCGCCGACGGGTCCGAGTACACCGGGGCCTATTCAATCGACGACGACGCCCTGAACGAGTTCCACCGAGACCGGTGGCAGATTCTGGCTGAAAGCCCCGCCGACCTCCTGGCATGCGAGACACTGCCGTCCCTCCGCGAGGCCCAAGTCCTCCTGCAGCTTCTCGAAGAAACCCCGGGACGTTGGGCCTGGTTGAGCTTCAGCTGCCGGGACGGCCACCACCTCTCGGACGGAACACCGTTCATCGATGCGGTCCGAACCTGTTCCGCGAACCCATTCGTCGCCGCAGTCGGCGTCAATTGCACGGCGCCTCGCTTCGTCAGCTCTCTGATAGAGCAGGCAACCCGAGTTACCGACCTACCGATCATCGTCTATCCCAATTCCGGAGAGGTCTACGATCCCGCAGCCAAGCGTTGGTATTCCGGCAGCGATGCGACCGCCTGGGTGGATGCCGCTGCAAGGTGGCACGACCTTGGTGCCTCCGGCATCGGGGGATGCTGCCGCATCGGCCCCAGGATGATCACCGATCTTCTACCCTCTCAGGCGCCGCCTGAAGTGGAAAATCCCCATGCCGGCGAGACCCGCAAATACCGGAGCCAAGCCGGCAATGGTTGAAGGCAGCCATCGCAGTTTGAAACCCCTGGGCGAGGTCCTGAAGGTCATGGCGTCATGGGCCAGTTTTCGATAGTCCGTTCGTTCGGTCATACGAACCATTCGGCCCAAGGAGATGTGATAGGTCTTCACCTCCCGTCCATCGCCGTCATTGTCGGCCCCGGAAACGTCGATCGTCAATCGCTCCATGCCGTCGCAATGACTCAGGCGAATGATCACTGGGGCCCGATCACGAGCGTGAAAGGCAATGGCCAGATCCCGGGCGGCTCGGCCCTTGGTGCGGTTCCTATACAGCCGCTCCTCATCCGATCCTCCCACGGCGGCCAATGCCTCCCACAGACTCTCTTCGACCTCCGCCGCCAAATACCGACCGCTGACAACCATCATCTTGGTGTGAATGAACAGCGCCTCGAACAACTTGCTCAAACCCTTTGACAGCGGTGCTCCTTGGTTGAACCGGCGGTACAGTCCATACTTGGCCTTCACTCCGCAGTGCAGTGTTTGTAGGCGCAATGAAGAAATCCCACTCGGGGCGATTACCGAACCAAAGTTGGTGTAGAGGTCCCAGTCGAAACTGGTAATCAGGTCCTGCTCCCGATAGCGCGCACCCAACTGCGTTCCGGGGTACGGAGTCATGACAAAAAAGGTCGTATTCTGGCGATCAACACCCTGCGAGAGGGCGTAGTCCGGGTAGTTCAAGATGTCGGCTTCATCTTCGTTCTCGTGGCCGATGATCAGGAACTTCGAGAACATGATGTCCGCTTCGTCGAGGAGGTCGGCGGCCTGCTGCACGTGTTTGAGGTTGATGCCCTTGTTGAGATTCAGGTGAGTTTTTCGATTGGGACTCTCGATGCCGCAGCCGATTCGGGCAAATCCCGCCTTGCGCATCTTGCCCAGGACCTCACGACCCCGAATCACATCTTCGGTGCGGGTTTCGGCGATGAACCGGAAATGCCGCTCGAGACCGTTTTCCAGGATCCGATCGCACAGTTCCTCGATGCGGTCAGCATCGGTAAGAAAACAAGGATCCCAGAACTTGACCCACTTGAAGGACCGCCTTCGGGGCGGGGTAATGGTCAACAATTCGGCCATGACGCTCTCGATGCTCCGCTGCCGCCAAGCCTTGCCCACCAGATGGTTGGCGCAGAACGAACACTTGCCGCGGCAGCCCCTGGAGGTGTAGATCGTGTCGACGTGGTAATCCAGACCACTGAGACCGAAACGAGGGGGTCTGATTTCCCTCAATGGAAGGGGCAGAGCGTCCAGATCGTCAATAAGGGGTCGATCGGGGTTGTGGATAACGGCGCCACCCTTTTTCATCGACAGACCGGCAATTGTATCCAGAGAAGCACCGGCAACCAGCTCCTTGAAGGTCATCTCCCCCTCGCCCCGAACCACTGCGTCAAAATCATCCGAGGCCAGCATCTCTTCGGGGAGGGCCGATGGATGGTACCCGCCGGTGATCACAAAGGCCCCATATTTCTTGGCGACCCGGGCATACTCAAAAGCACTCTTGGCACTGCATGTGAAGCAGGAAACACCAACTAGATCCGGTCGGGACTTTCGCATGAACCGCTCGAAACTCCCCAACGGATCCCTGTCGGCCGGTGTGACGGGAATCGAAACATGCTCGACTTGCTCTCGAACTACTGCAGCCAGACTGCAGAGTTCAATCAAATCAGAGACATAGTAGTCCTGCGTCAAAGGCACCCTCGGATGCGAGTGCAGCAGTGCGATCTTCTGAAACCCAGTCACTCAACCTCCCTGGAGATGGAAATACTGTTTCGACGAGTGGGCGTAGAGCATTCGCCGGTCTGTCCTGGAGAGCATACCAGTGCGAGTTTGTGGGCCGGAACCGGGACTGGGGCCGCCTCCGGTGGGCTCTCGCGGCATACCACCCTGCTATAGTCCCCCACGGTCCTGAGATTGGGTTCTGAGGGGGTGGCTGTGCAGCAGACGATCGACTATAACGAGGTCGGATTCAAGGCCGGACTCGAGGTTCACCAG
>CBDTUG010000009.1:0-12944 GCA_965363555.1 uncultured Thermoanaerobaculia bacterium | reverse complement strand
ATGGAAGTAAAACTGAAGCGAAACCTCGTCCTCCAGGAGCTTTCAATTCTCCAGGGGGTCGTTGAGCACCGCACTACAATTCCTGTTCTGGCCAACATTCTCATTGAAACCGGTGAGGATTGTTTGCGTTTGGTGGCCACTGATTTGGATCTCACCATCTTGACCGAATGTGCTGCCGCGGTGCATGCAGGCGGAAAGGTAACCCTGGAGAGCAGGGTCTTTCAAAGCCTGGTACGAAATCTTCCTTCGGACGATTTTGTGCTTCGGTTGGATGGAGATTCCGTTGATATCACCAGCGGTCGATTTCATTCCCGTTTGGCGGTCACCGACCCTGCTGAGTATCCGACCGTTCCTGAGGTTCCCGATTCCAGTGATTACCGGTTGCCTCTTGATCTCTTTCAATTGATGTTGAAGAGGGTGGACTTTGCCATCACCAAGGATGATCCTAAATTTCAGCTCAACGGAGCGTTGGTCAAACTCCTGCCGGGTGAGATAGAAATTGCTGCAACCGATGGACATCGCCTGGCGGTTGTCAGGGCGGCGGCGCCTGAAGATGCGCCGCCTTTTGAGCAGCAACTCTTTCCCCGGAAACTTTTGACGGAGTTCAGCCGCTTTTCGGACGAGAGTGTTCGAATTTCGGTGGGTGAGAACCACATGGGATTCTGGATGGGCGACCGTACTTTGGTGTCCCGAATCGTTGATCTCCGTTTTCCACAGTATGAACGGGTTATTGTTCGAGACAATCCGTTCAGGGCGCGGGTCGACCGAAAAGAGTTATTGTCCTCTCTTCGTCGAGTCAGCTTGCTGGCCCACGAAAAGGCCCGAGGAATTCGTTTCCGTTTTGATCCTGCGGCCGGGGAAATGACGCTGGTTTCCATGGGTTCGGACAAAGGGAGCGCCGAAGAGACATTGACGGTTTCCTACCAGGGTGAGCCGATTGATGTTGCTCTTAACGCCGGATATTTAATGGACGTTCTGCAAGCCCTCGATGTTGATCTTGTCGAAATGCAGATGAAAGATGGAAACACGCAAACGGTGATCGTACCGGTTGACGACGATCCCCGGCTCGAGGAGTACATCTACGTTCTGATGCCGATGAGAAAATAGAGAGTTGGGTCGGCAGCCCTCCCGGCGGTCATGGAACTCAAAAAACTTGCCACATGGCAGTTTCGGAACCTCGAGAACACCGCGGTGGACCTCGAACCGGGACTGAATCTCATCATAGGATCCAACGGACAGGGGAAAACCAATTTTTTGGAAGCCGTCGCTGTGGTGGGCAATGTTCGTTCTTTCCGTCAATCGAATCCTCGAAAAATGGTCCGGCATGGAGAAGGTTCTTTTCGACTGGAAGCCTGGGTTGAGGATTCCAAGAAAACCGTTCATCTGCGGCAGGTGGTCGAATGTTCAACGACGGTGACTCGGAGATTTCAAATCAATGGTGTTGAGATTGCATTGGAGAAATATCTACTGCAGTTTCCAGTGTTTACTTTATCTTCCGGGGACACGGCCCTGGTTTCTGGATCGCCCGAACACCGCAGGTCCTTCATCGACAGGATGGCGTTTTTTCTCGATTCGGACCACCTCCAGGAATTGAATCTCTATCAGGCGAGCCTCCGTCAGCGAAATGCCACGCTGTCCGGAGAACAAGACTCGACGGAAATGGAGGTTTGGGAGGACCAATTGGCCCGAGCAGCCGCTAGAGTGATTGATCGTCGGGTTCGTACTGTTCAAAAATGGCGTTCGGTATTCAGATCAACCTACGAACTGATGAGAGGCGAGGGTTTTCCGGACATCGACGCCATGTATCGAATGGAGCCGGACATCGACGGCGCCGACAAGGAAAAAGTGGCGGAATTTTACCGACGAAGGTATTATGAGAACCGAGTGCGAGACCGTCGGGCAAGGTTTACTCTCGACGGGCCACACCGACACGATCTTGCTCTGAGAACTGAGGGCCGTCCTGTCAGAGACGTTCTCAGTGCAGGTCAGGTCAAGATTGTGGCAGCGGCCTTGTGGTTATCAAATCTGGCCCAGGTCGAGGAACGACGAAACGAGCGCCTTCCGGTTCTGGTCGATGACGCCGACGCTGAACTGGACGACCGGGTGTTTTCAAAACTGGTTGACGTGTTGGGCCATCAGCGGCAGGTGATCATGACAAGTGCGCACGACAGGGGCATTGGGACCGTGATACCGAAGGCGCGGCGGTGGTCGATGATCGAGGGAAAAACCAAACGGCGAAATTCCCGCAGGGGTTTGAAATGACTGAAATCTATTCCGAAGAAAGTATCAAGGTCCTCAAGGGCCAAGAAGCCGTCCGGAAACGGCCAGGCATGTACATTGGGGACGTTGACGACATTTCCGGTCTCCATCACATGGCTTGGGAAGTTGTCGACAACGCAATTGACGAAGCCCAAGCTGGACACTGTGATGAGGTCAAGGTCACCGTCAACGCCGACAATAGTGTGACCGTTGGAGACAACGGACGCGGCATTCCCGTTGGGCTGCATTCCGAAACGGGACGTTCCGCAGCCGAGGTCATCATGACCGAACTTCACGCCGGCGGAAAATTCGATTCAAATTCCTACAAGGTCTCCGGAGGGCTTCACGGAGTCGGCGTCAGCGTAGTTAATTTTTTATCGGAGTGGCTGCGGCTGGAAATTCACCGTGACGGCAAGGTCTGGGAACAAGAGTATCGTCGAGGCAAACCACAGGCGGACCTCAAGGCGGTCGGGCGCACCAAGAGAACCGGGACAATCGTCAGATTCAAACCCGACCCCGAGATTTTTTCGGTTCTGGAGTTTCATCCGGATCTTCTGGTTCGTCATCTGAGGGAGTTGGCCTTCCTCAACTCCGGGGTGTCGATCCGGTTCTTTGACGAAAAAAACGAGCGCAAGGAAACGTTCCTCTTCGATGGAGGGTTGACACAATTTGTCCGCTATCTCAACAAGGCCAAGAAGCCGCTGCACCCAGAGCCGGTGACTTTGTTCGATGAAAACGACGAAGGGGAGAGCATCGAGGTCGCGATGCAGTGGCACGATGGATACAACGAGAATGTTCTGGCCTTCACCAATACGGTTTTCAACCGTGACGGCGGCACGCACCTCTCGGGCTTTCGAGCTGCCTTGACCCGGACCGTCAATGCCTACGCTCAGTCGCAGAACATGCTCAAGGGAATGAAAGAAAACCTCTCCGGCGAGGATGTTCGAGAGGGTCTGACGGCGATCATCTCGGTCCGGGTCTGTGAACCGCGGTTTTCCAGCCAAACCAAGGACAAGTTGGTCTCATCCGACATCAGGGGTTGGGTCGAGTCTGTCATCAACAACAGGCTGGCAACCTTCTTCGAGGAGAACCCCGCGGTCGCCCGAAGTATCATTGGAAAATGTTTAGAGGCAGCGCAGGCCCGAGATGCGGCCCGCAAGGCGCGAGAATTGACCCGGCGAAAAAGTGCCCTCGAGAGTTCGGCGCTGCCCGGGAAACTGGCGGACTGTTCCGAGCGGGATCCCGAGAAGGCCGAACTGTTCATTGTTGAAGGGGACTCGGCCGGGGGCTCGGCGAAACAGGGCCGAGACCGAAAATTTCAGGCTATCTTGCCCCTCAGGGGCAAGATCCTCAACGTCGAGAAGGCCCGCTTCGATCGGATGTTGGCCTCCGAAGAAATCCGTGCATTGATCCAATGCCTGGGAACCGGCATCGGCACGGAAGAATTTGACCCCCTCAAGGTCCGGTACCATAAGATTTTCATCATGACCGATGCCGACGTTGACGGCAGCCACATTCGCACACTGTTGCTGACCTTCTTCTATCGTCAGATGACGGAGCTCGTTGAGCGCGGACACCTCTTCATCGCACAACCACCCCTGTATAAAGTGACTCGGAAAAAGAAAGAAACCTACATCAAAGACGACGAGGATCTTTCACAATTTCTTCTCGATCGGGTCGAGGAAGAGTACAGCCTGAGGGCCGAGGGATCAGGGAAGACATTGACGGGCCGCGATCTCCGGCATGGGATTTTGATGGCGGGAGAGTGGCTGACGACGGTGAAACAACTGGAAAAACGGGGTTGGCCGCGAGATGTCGTCACAGCGACGGTTGACGCAGACTTCAGTGGACAGGCCGGGACGGGGCCAGAGCTGGCATCAGTCATTGAAGGCCTGGGTTATGACGAGGTCCGGGTTGAAAATGACGAAGAACACGGGTTGGAGTTTATCCGGTTTCATATGGGCCAAAACGGCAGGGGTTGGGATGTCACCCTGGGCCGGGAATTGACCGAAAGCGGCCACTACCGGAGGGCCTGCCACATCTTGGAACAGATTGAGAGTCTGAGAGAGGGCCCCTACCACCTCGAGCGCAATGGGGAGAGCACCACCTTCTCGTCGCTGGACGAATTGGTCGTGCACGTGTACGAGGTCGCCAAGAAAGGGTTGTCGATTTCCCGCTATAAGGGTCTCGGCGAGATGAACCCCGATCAACTCTGGGAAACAACAATGGACCCGGAAAACCGCAGGTTCCTCCAGGTCACAGTGGAGGACGGCGCGCGAGCGGACGAGCTCTTTACGATCTTGATGGGCGATGCCGTCGAGCCGCGAAGGCGGTTCATCGAGGAGAACGCGCTTGATGTTCGAAATATTGATATTTAACGGAACGACGCATGAATGAAAACCACACTACGCCACGAGGGCAACGCGTGCCCATCACCATCGAAGAAGAGCTGAAGAATTCATACCTGGACTATGCGATGTCCGTCATCATCGGACGCGCATTGCCTGATGTCCGGGACGGACTCAAGCCGGTCCACCGGCGAATTCTTTACGGGATGTGGGAGAGCGGAAGCACCGCCGGCCGCCCCTACAAAAAATCAGCACGAATCGTCGGTGACGTCATGGGTAAGTACCACCCCCATGGCGATCAGGCGATTTACAACACTGCCGTGCGCATGGCCCAGGAATTTTCGATGCGTTACACCCTGGTTGACGGCCAGGGAAATTTCGGTTCGGTCGACGGGGATGCCGCGGCCGCCATGCGGTATACCGAAGTTCGGCTGACCCGATTGGCGCACCAGCTCCTCGGTGACGACATTGACAAGGAAACGGTCGATTGGAATCCCAATTACGACGGTTCCCTCAACGAACCACGGGTGCTTCCGGCCTCCTATCCCAACCTTCTGGTCAATGGGTCCACCGGTATTGCGGTGGGCATGGCAACCAACATCCCGCCCCATAACCTCGGCGAGATCATCGACGGCGCCGTAGCGGTTTGCCAAAATCCTGACCTGTCATTTGAGGATTTGTTGTCTTTGATTCCGGGGCCGGACTTTCCGACGGCGGGTTTCATTCATGGTCGTCGCGGCATCATTGATGCCTATCGGACCGGCAGGGGCAGTCTCCGAATGCGGGCCCGGGTCCGCATTGAAGAGCCTGATGGCAAAAAACGCGCCAGGATCATCGTTGAAGAGCTGCCCTATCAGGTCAACAAGGCGACCCTGGTCGAAAAAATTGCCAACCTCGTGCATACCAAGAAAATCGACGGCATTGCCGACCTCAGAGATGAGAGCGACCGGAACGGGATCCGGGTCGTCATCGAGCTCAAGCGGGATGCCATTCCAGAGATCGTTCTCAACCAACTCTACAAACAGACCCAGATGCAGTCGTCTTTCGGGATCATCCTCTTGGGGATTCTCAATAATCAGCCCAAGGTCTTCACCCTGAAAGAGCTTCTGGGCCATTTCATCGACCACCGAAAAGTGGTGGTCGTACGCCGCACACAATTCGATCTGGCACGAGCCATGGAACGAGCCCACCTTCTCGAAGGTCTGGTCATCGCACTGGACAACATCGATGCCGTCATCAAGCTCATCAGGGCGGCGGCGGACCCACCGGAGGCCAAGACAGGCCTGATGGAACAGTTCGGGCTTTCCGCTGTTCAGGCGCAAGCGATTCTTGATATGCGATTGCAGCGGCTGACGGGCTTGGAGCGCGACAAGATTCTCGAGGAATACCGGGAACTCCAGGCAACAATTGCCCACCTTGAGGAGATTCTCCGTTCAGACACCATGGTTGAGGACATCGTCATCGAAGAGCTGCAGGCGGTCAAGGCAGGGTTTGGGGATGGCCGAAGGACAGAAATTGTCGACGACTATTCCGATATCGAGATGGAGGACCTGATCGTTGAAGAGGATATGGTCATCACGGTCACTCGCGGGGGCTACATCAAGCGGACCGCATTGACCGAATACCGGGCGCAACGGCGGGGTGGCCGCGGCAAGGTCGGCATGGCGACAAAAGAAGAAGATGAAGTGTGGAATCTCTTCGTTGCTTCGACCCATTCGACGATGTTGTTTTTCACCAATACCGGCCGCGTCTTTTCCCGAAAGGTCTACGAGATGCCGCAGGTGGCGCCCAACGCCAGGGGGCGTGCGATGGTCAACCTGCTCAAATTGGGCGACGACGAGAGGATCGAGACCCTGTTGGCCGTGCGGCACTTCGATGAGAAAGATGATCAGTACCTCTTCTTCGCCACCCGAAAGGGACGAATCAAGCGGACGCCCTTGGGTGACTTTCAGAACATCAGAACCAACGGGCTCCGAGCGGTCACGATCAATGAAGGTGACGCGTTGCTCACCGTTCACCTCACGGCGGGCAATAACCACGTGTTTATGGGCACACATCGAGGGCGGGCGATCCGCTTCCACGAAAGCCAGGCACGCTCGATGGGTCGAACCGCTGCGGGCGTGCGCGGTATTACGATCGGGACCGACGACTGGGTCGAAGAGGTGGCCTCCTTTGAGGCGGAATCCGAGGCGGACATTCTTGTGGTGACCGATCGAGGATTCGGCAAACGCACACCACTGTCGGAGTTCCGGGTCCAGGGGCGCGGGGGCAAAGGCATCATCCTGATCCGCCTGACCGAGAAAAATGGCAAGGTTGCCGGAATCCGATGTGTCACCGAGGCCGACCAGGTCCTGCTCGTGACCGAAAAGGGCATCGTCATCCGGACCCGAGTCGACGAGATCCGCCAGGCGGGTCGAGCCACACAGGGCGTACGGGTCATCCGCCTCGGAGAACGAGATAAGGTTGTATCGGTCGCCAAGGTTGTTGACGCCGAGGATGACGAACCGATCGACGATGATTCGAACCTCGAGGCGTGACCAAACGACTGACCGCTGAGCCCACAGCGATTCGGGCTACGGCGTTGCTCCACCAGGAGGGCATTCTTGCGGCCTTGGCCGTGACCGGTCTCTTCTTTCGGGGGCAGGCGCCGTTGACGGCACTTTTTCCGTCGACGGGATGGGTAGAAGCGATTGGCGCCGGCATTATTACGGGTGGCGTCTGTCTGGTCCTGATGGCCGGTCTTTTGCTGGTCCCCGCAGTCCGGGAACTCGACCGATGGCAAGCCGGCATGGTCCAGGGGTGGACGGTCATTGATGCCGTGGCGGTGGCAATCTTCTCCGGCCTGGCCGAAGAAGCGTTGATCAGGGCTCTGCTTCAGCCATGGATTGGTCTGGTAGCCGCCGCCGCCGTTTTTGCTGTGTTGCACATTGTGCCTGACCGTCGCCTTTGGGTGTGGCCGGTGATTGCATTGGCCTTGGGCTTGGTGCTTGGGCTGGTATTCGAGCGGTGGGGCTATCCGGCGGTGGTGGCGGCCCATATCGTCATCAATATGGTCTCGCTCCTCCGCCTGCGCCAAAGTAACGCGACAAACACACAAATAAATGATAAACCCCACACAACCGATGACTGATTGAGTCGGCCGTGGGTGTACAATACCGCGGTTCGGAGGATGACATGCACAGCAATGAAGAAAACAATCGTGTGAAGGTCGGCCTGGCCGAAATGCTCAAGGGCGGCGTCATCATGGATGTCACCAAGGCAGACCAGGCCAAGATCGCTGAGGACGCCGGCGCCGTTGCCGTGATGGCCCTAGAGAGGGTGCCCGCAGATATCCGGGTTGATGGCGGGGTGGCTCGAATGGCCAGCCTGGAGAAGATCCAGGAAATTCAAGAAACCGTTCAAATTCCGGTGATGGCAAAGTGTCGGATCGGCCACATCGCCGAAGCCCGCATGCTTCAGGCCCTCGAGGTCGATTTCATCGACGAGAGCGAGGTCTTGACGCCGGCGGATGACGAAAACCACGTCAACAAGCACCGTTTCAACGTGCCCTTTGTCTGTGGTTGTCGGAATCTGGGTGAGGCCCTTCGCCGGATCGGAGAAGGCGCCGCGTTGATTCGGACCAAGGGTGAAGCCGGTTCCGGCGACATCGTCGAGGGAGTTCGGCACATGAGGGCCGTTCAACGAGGCATTCGTTTACTTGGCATCCTCGATGAGCACGAGTTGATGGCCCACGCCAAAGAAATCCAAGCCCCTTATGAGCTCATTTGTTGGGTTGCCGAACACGGACGTCTGCCGGTACCGAATTTTGCCGCCGGAGGCATCGCGACACCGGCAGATGCGGCACTGGTCATGGAACTGGGTGCAGAGTCCGTATTTGTCGGTTCGGGCATCTTCAAAGCCAACGACCCCGAACCGAGAGCCAAGGCAATCGTTCAGGCAGTGACCCACTGGCAGGAACCTGGCAAGCTCCTGGAAATTTCAAAGGGGTTGGGTGAGGCGATGTCGGGCCTGGACTCCGGAAAATTAACCACCGAGGAGATGCTTTCCCGCCGTGGTTGGTAAAGGTGTCATTGGTGTCCTGGCCCTCCAGGGCGCGTTCGAAGCACATCGTGAGGTCTTCCATCGACTTGGGGTGAACAGCGTTCCTGTTCGGACCGCTCAAGAGTTGCAGACAATCGACGCCCTGGTGCTCCCGGGGGGAGAAAGCTCCGCGATGTTGCGCCTGATGGAACCTCAAGGCCTCCTGGATCTCATCGGTAAGAGAATCCGGGGTGGGCTTCCTGTTCTGGCCACGTGTGCCGGCGTGATTCTTCTGGCAGCTGAAGTGACACCCCATCAAAAGGCTCTGGGTGTATTGGATATTGATATCCAAAGGAACGCCTACGGCCGGCAGGTCTTTTCGTCGATCGAGCCCCTGAGATTCAGCCCGGCAGTTGAAGGAATGTTCTCGACCGATGGCGTTTTCATTCGGGCGCCTCGGTTGACTCGGGTGGGGGACGGTGTGGAGATCCTGGCGTGGCGGAAGGATGACCCGGTGTTGGTTCAAGCCTCTGGGATCCTGGCGGCCACGTTCCACCCGGAACTGGGACAAGGCTCTGGAATTCACCAGTACTTCCTCGAACACTTGGGCCGGCCGGCCCGATGAATCGGGGTTCCGACCTGGTGACGGCTGCTGGGATCGACCCCCGGCAAGGAGCTGCGGAGACGGCCGCATTGATGGTTCGCCGGTTGCCCATGAGAATCAACGGCCGGCCCCAAGCCACGCCGGAGGAGGCCGTCGAAAATGGATGGTGTTCGGGCGTCGAGACCTTCGCGGATATCATCACAGAGGTGACCTCGGCGCCGTGCCGGATGGGATTGGCTTTCGGAGGGCGGTGGCCGTGGTTTGAGGTTGGTGGCCACGTGGTGGCGCCGGGCCTCCCGGTTCGGTTGGCTGATGGGACCGAGGAGACCGGCCCTGACGGTGCCTACTCTTTCGACTTTGGCCGAATCTGCCGAGAGGCCGCCGGACGCCGAAAGGACTTTTTGCTGAGAGAAACGAGCGATTCCTTGGATGGACCGGGGTTTTCCCTGCTCTGGTTCACCGACACCGCAAGGTTTCTCGTTCGGGGTGCGTCATTGGAAATCGAAGATCTATTCTCGAAGACCATATGCTCGGTGGACAAGGGCCGTCTCGAACAGCTGCTTGTGCGGGCCGGTCGTGTCGATGAAGGTGTGATCGAAGGCTTGCTCTTCGAAGGAGATCCCCAACCCGCAGTTGTTGAAGTCTCTCGAGACCTGAGGCCTGCGAAAGCCTCGTGGCGGGATCCAGGGGCCTTCCTCGAGAGCAGGATCGACGTGGAAAACGTCACCGGACGAGGTGATCGTGTCGTCATCAAAGATGTGCGTTCGGAAACCGTGGAGTTTCGGGCGATCAACCAGGACTCAGGATGGATACTGGATCGGACAACGGGGCAGTTTCCCTTTGAGCGGCTGAGTCTTCACAAAGAAGGTGAGTCCCTCGTTCTCAGGGCCACCTTGGCGCCCGAACAGGACATTTTCTCTCCAGGTCTTCGTGGGAGGGTGGTCTTCGACCTCAATGCCGACCTGGCGGCGATTCAGAAGTCGTAGACCCGGTCCTGCTCCAGCTCTTCGACCGGGTGGGGCAGGGAGGTGGTCTGTAGTTCGGCCCGAATTTCATCAAGATACGGCGGCTTGAGGTGGTAAAGCAGAACACGCGGCCCCTTGTTGAGTTTGGCCAACTCTTGCGCCAGGGTGCCAGGTGTCAGGTGGAGGCTGACATCGGCGACGGCCTGAAGCCTGTTTGGAAAAGAGCACTCGGTGATGACCGCCCCTAAATCCTCGATGCGATTGATCTTCTCCCAAAAGTCCACGGTCGGTCCGGTGTCGGAGGTGAAAGCAACCGATGATTGTCCCTGCCGAATCAACAATCCTACAGTTGGCACAATGTGGTTGACGGGAATTGGAGTGATTTCAACGTCCCCTCCAGCGAGCCCGCCGATAATGAAGGGTGTGTTGGCAGAAATTTCAACAAAGCGCACCGAGGGGTAGAGGTGGTTGGGAATTCGACTGAAATCCGGCCAGGTGTCGTTGTTGAAGAGATGGCGTTTGACGTTGGCCAGGACTCTGCGTGTCGAATAGATGGCTACCGCGTCATCATCGAAGCCGAAAATATTCTCAACCAAGAAGGGCAGGGTCGCTGTGTGGTCACTGTGTGTATGAGTGATGACCACATGCCGAATGCGGCGCTGTTGATCAATAGTGAGCGCTCGGGTGATCGCCCCGGCATCGATGGCGATTGTGTCATCAATCAGAAAGGACGTCATTCGACACGAAGGATCGTCGCCACCGAAACTACCCAGAACCTTAAATTTCACTGACCCAGTATAACCTGCGAGACGAATTGATGAGATTCTTTTAGGATGAAAAGGATCTAGGACGGAGGGATGGATGAAAATGCGGCGAAAATTTTCAAGACTGGGACTCTTGATGGCTGGTGGTGGCGCCAAGGTCCGCCGTTTGATAGTCGAGCACGGCCACCAGCAGTCGGAGGATCTGGAGCAAGCCCTGGCCACCAGGCTGCCGCCGGCATTGCTGGAGGCTGCGCGAACGGCGGAGGAATCTGAGGTTCCAAAAATTTTGGAAAGAGTTGACCGTGCAGGGTGGCGGTGGCTGGATTCTGCATCGCGGGAATATCCGGTAGCCTTGAATCAGATCAACGATCCGCCATTAGGCCTCTTCGTCAAGGGAGCCCTTGAGCCCAGGCCGACAGTTGCGATCGTCGGTTCTCGTCGGGCAACACCGTATGGCATTCAGGTTTCGAGGACTCTGGCCGAGAACGTTGCACGGGTCGGGGGAACGGTCATCTCCGGGATGGCGCGGGGCGTGGATGCCGCCGCCCACGAAGGCGCCCTCAGCGTCGGCGGGAAGACCTGGGCCGTCTGGGGATGTGGCCCAGACACGATCTATCCTCCGGAACATGCCGGATTAGCGGAGAAGATTGGTGAGACCGGGGCCCTCTTGACCGAGTATTTGCCGGGAGCGTCCCCACGGCGGCACCACTTTCCGGAAAGGAACCGGATCGTCGCAGGGTTGGCGTCGGTGGTTGTGGTCGTCGAGGCCGCAGCCCGGTCCGGGGCTCTCAGCACGGCAAGGCAGGCCCTGGATGAGGGACGAGACGTCATGGCGGTGCCCGGCAGCATTTTTTCGGAGGTGTCGGTTGGGCCCAACGGGCTGCTGAGAGCTGGGGCCCTACCGGTCACATGTGCGGGAGATCTCCTTGAAGCCCTGGGCCTCGATGGAGAAACCCCCGGTATGGCAGGACCAGACATCGAAATGACCCACCTCGAGCTTGGCGAGGCGGTGACAGCGGACGAGTGGGCACAAAGGATTGGGAAAACGGTGGATATTGTGCAAGCAAGGTTGGTTGAAATGGAGATCCGGGGAATGATCGAACGGGGGGCTGACGGGTTGATTCGGAGAAGAAGATGAGCGAAGCACAGCAAGGCCCACCAGGGTTCGACGGGCAACCACTCCCTATTGTCGGCGCGGGCCTCGCCGGTTGTGAAGCGGCGTGGCAATTGGCTGAAAAGGGCATAGGCGTCCGCCTGATTGAGATGAGGCCGACGCGTCAAACACCGGTACACACAACCGGGAACTTTGCAGAGTTGGTCTGTTCCAATTCCCTCAGAGGCGATTCACCCGGGAATGCGGTGGGTTTATTGAAGAGGGAAATGGAGGCCTTAGGATCCTTGATCATCCGCTGTGCCCGGGAAACGGCAATTCCCGCCGGTGGCGCCCTGGCAGTTGACCGAACACTTTTCTCCGAGAAGGTCGAGGAAAGGATCTCGGACCACCCGTTGATTACAGTGGAACGAACTGAGGTCGTCGACCTTCCCAAAGGGCCGGCAATCCTGGCAACCGGACCCTTGACCTCGCCCGGCCTTCACCAGGCCCTCCAGATGTTTCTTGGAGAGCAGGCCCTAAGTTTCTTTGATGCCGTGGCACCCGTCGTCGCAGCGGATTCGCTGGTTCATGATCGACTTTTCAGGGCCTCCCGCTACGACAAGGGCGAGGGGGCGGATTACCTAAATGCCCCAATGGGCCAAGAGTTGTATGAGGCCTTCATCGATGAGCTCCTGGACGCGGAGCGGGTTGAGTTCAAGCAGTTCGAAAAAGATGACATCCGATTCTTCGAGGGCTGTTTGCCAATCGAGGTGATGGCCGAGAGGGGTCGGGAGACCCTGCGATTCGGGCCGATGAAACCGGTCGGCTTGATCGACCCGGCAACGGGATGCGTCCCTGGGCGGTCGTTCAACTTCGCCAGGACGATGTGGC
>CBDTUG010000008.1:0-13296 GCA_965363555.1 uncultured Thermoanaerobaculia bacterium | reverse complement strand
CCTGCAGGCTCTCGGGTTCGTAGAAGATCGAGAAGGACCCGTGCAGGGAGTTGGAACCGGACTTGGTCACCATGTTGATCACACCACCGGTCGCACGGCCGTACTCAGCCGCGTAACCACCGGTCTTGATCTGCATCTCTTCGACGAACTCCATCGGCACCATGGTCGAACCCAGACCGTTACGGAAGTTGGTGATGTTCAGGCCGTTGACCTGGTAGGAGTTCTCGGCCACCGAGGCGCCGCTCATCGAGATGTTGTTCTGACCAGGAGTCCTGCCGTTGAAGGTGGTGTCTCCGGTCACGGTCGCCGGAGCGAGCATCGCGACGTAGCTGGCTTCACGCTGCACGGGCATGCGGGCGTTGAGCTCATCGGTACCGACGGTGATACCGCTGACGGTCGAAGTGACGTCAACCAGCGGGGCTTCACCAGTGACTTCGATGACGTCGGTGATGGCGCCGAGGGCCATGCCGACATCGATGTGCTGGGTGCCACCGAGTTGCACGCGCACACCGGCCTTGTGGGTCTGGAACCCGTCAAGGGTCGATGTAATGGTGTAGGCCCCAGGGGGGAGCGCCGCAAAGCGGAATGCACCCCTGGCATCGGCGATGGACGTGCGGTCCATACCGGTTGCATCGTTCTCGATTGTGACGGTCACGCCGGGCAGCGCCGCACCATCAGGGTCAACCACTGAGCCACGGACTTCACCCGTGGTCTCCTGGGCGTATGCCGCGCCGGCGATCAGCGCAGCGAACATAAAGACGAAAATTGCTTTTCTCATTCGAACCTCCAGTTTCCTCGTTAAAAGATAAAAAACGAAAAACACTCAAACAAAACCATTGGCTTTCCCGGCCCCGTCCCCCTTCAATAGTGCCCGGCCATTAAAAGGTCACCGGGCCGCTCAAGCCGTGGTACCAGTCCGTGCTAACCGGCTCTGACCGATTTGTACGCGCGCAGAGTACCACACACCCAACTAAGCAACCCCCATGCCAACTTCATGGACCACTGAGGCGTTCCTCAAGCCTCAGGTCTCCAGGGTTTCGCACGGGACGCCGTCTCAAATATGGCCGGCCGAGAACCCCTGGTCATCAGCACCTTCTCAGACACAACCGACCAAAACCGCATTCGTTGAAGGATGTGGTCTACACAGCTCAGCGAACGTCAGCCGGCAGGAATGCCAAGTGTCCGGATTCCCGTTCGTTCTGGGCCTTGATCTAACCGGAAATCCGGACAATTTCGGATCTTTCGGACTGCTCTTTTTGCGCTTTTTTGCACGAGGCTCAACCGGAAGCGCCTGTCCGTGCGCTACACTCGGAAGGCACGAGACCTCGACCTGAGAATGAGGTCTCGGGCCAGGAGGTTATGACCGTGTTTCGTTTTCTTACCATCATCGCGCTTGTGCTGGGCCTGGGCACACCTGTTGTCAACTGGGGCGCCGATTCCGACAAGGACGCCTCCCCGGAGATCACACCGATCGGAGGCCTGAGTTTCCTGGACGAGATCGAACTGACGGTCGTCAACGTGATCGCCTACGTCACCGACAAAGGTGGCAATCCGATCACCGACCTGACCAAGGAGGACTTCCGGCTGCTCCATGACGGAAGAGTTCGAGAGATCACCAACTTCAAGCTCTACACCGAAGAGGTCTTCAACTCTCGGCTCGAAGCGCCGCTCGACCCAATCCTCCCCCCGGTGCCGGCCGATACCGAAACACAGGCGCAACCGGACGAGGAGCCGGTTTACATCGTTTTGTTCATCGATCACGAGAATCTCCATCCACTCGACCGGAACCGCGTACTCTCCCGTGCCACCGCATTCGTACGGGACAACCTTCACCCACCGGTCCAGATGATGGTCGCCACTTTTGAGAAGTCACTCAAGATCATCCAGCCCTTCACCGATGAACGGGGGCTGATCGCGCAGGCCTTGCGCGAGCAGAAAATGAAGACCGGTGGGCGCAACAGCCGTGATCAGGACAAAAAGAGAATTCTGGACAAGATGCGGCGTCACAAACAGGACGCAGGGTCCGGGAATGTCAACGACGCACGAAATGTGTGGGGTCTGATCATCGGATCGGCCGAGGAAGAGTCCGTCAACCTGATGTTCACGCTGCACTCCCTTCGAGCAACGATTTCGATGATGGCAGGTCTGCCCGGCAAAAAAAGTATCGTCTACATCTCCAACGGCCTTCCGATGGTCGCCGGCATGGAACTCATCTATACCTATTCCAACACCTATAACGACCCGTCGGTCCTGACCCAAATGAGTCGCTGGGACCAGTCACGAAATTTCCAGGCCCTGACCGCCGCGGCCAACTCCCAGGGCGTCAGTTTCTACACCATCGGCGCCGGAGGCCTCGGACACGGGTCCGTAGCCACCGCCGAATACGCCGGAGTCCAGGACAACATCGCGATCGGCGTCGGCCAAGAGAACTTCCTCGATAGCCTGCGCTACATGGCGTCCAATACCGGCGGCCAGGCCATCGTCAACACCAACGATTTCACCAAGGCTTTTGACCGCATCTCAAGCGATCTCTTCACCTACTATTCCTTGGGCTACGCCCTCAACGTCAGCGGGGGCGACAAGGTTCACCGCATCAAGATCGAGTTGCCGAATCACTCCCAATATGAGCTCCGCTATCGGCGCCGGTTCGTCGAAAAGAGCTTGGAATCCAAGGTGCAGGACAAGGTGATGACCAGCTTGCTCTTCCCCATCAAAGAAAACCCACTGGACATCAATGTCAAAACCGGCGTGCCATCCCCGGCTTCCGAGAACCGCTGGACTTTGCCGATCCAGGTCGCCTTCCCGCTCAAACAGCTGGCTCTGTTGCCCGAGGGTGAAGACTACGTCGGAAGAGCTGTCCTGTTCGTTGCAGCCCGAGACCAAGATGGCGGCCAGTCAGATTTGGTTCGTCAACAGCACGAGATACGTATTGCGGCCGCCGATTACGAGAAACTGGAACATGAGAAATGGATCATCACCGCCAACCTTCTGATGGAACAAGGCAGATTCACCATCTCTGTCGGCATGATGGACCAGGTGACACGCCAAGCCTCATTCGATCAGGCCAGGGTCCATATCGAAGAGTCGGTGGTGGAAAAGTAAGCCTCCGGCCAGCAATCACGGGCGGACACGGGGCAGTGAACCTCGAACGTTTGCCTTCGGTTCCTTGCCCACGCTGGTCGCTTCGCGGGTCCACGGCTTCGCCGTAATCGCCCTCTGGGCGATGCGCGATGTCCTTTGCCCACGCTAGTCGCTTCGCGACCTCAACGGCTTCGCCGTAATCGCCCTCTGGGCGATGCGCGATGTCCTTTGCCCACGCTAGTCGCTTCGCGACCTCAACGGCTTCGCCGTAATCGCCCTCTGGGCGATGCGCGATGTCCCTACCACCTATACGCCAAACCAACTCTTATCTCCATGGGCTTTTGAACGACCAGGGGTTCTCCCCAGGTTCCGGCGGTCTGTGGCTCGTGCGATTCAAGACCGGCGACCTGATCCTCATCGAGCAGTGTCCAGCGTTCGTCCAGGGAGATGGCCGACTGAGAATTCAGGATGTTGCTCAGTTCGGCGAAGGCTTCAAGCCGACCTTTGCCGAGGGCGAAGGGCCACGACCCCACAAGATCCAACCGCCACAACTCGGGCGTTCGGCCGGCTGAGCCCCTATTTTCGGTGAACCGGCGATCCAGACCCAGGCCATCAGCCAAGGCCCCCAGTCGCGACACCGGTGCTCCCGACCGGTAGGACAGTCGGCCCCCCAGTGAAGGACCGGCGTCAAAAAACCACGAACCACTGACCTCCCCTCTCCAACGGCGATCGTCAGGCAAGGGACCCCAGGCACCTTCCAGAGCTGCGGGGGAAAAAACATCGGACAGGTATTCCCGATCCAGATCCGCCAGATTAAAATCCTGGGGCCCGAACCAGGCGCCCCGGCTCCGGCGCCACCCCACCCGCATTTCCGCTTGCCACCCATTGGCCAAGCGCTTGCGCACCCAGGCCCAGGATTCATAAACCTCACTGTCAAGACCCTCGGACCACATTTCACCCGAGGGGGTGTCCAGATTCAAGGTCCAGCCGCCGTCTTCGGTCAGAATTGCCAGACCCCTTTCGGACAGCCGGATAATGCCTGCCGCTCCGACGACCAGGTGAGACAGGAGTTCGTACTCCACACCGAATACAGTCTCGTCGATGACCGACGGTTCCAGATCTGAGGCCACACTGACATCGCCCGGCGATCGCTCCCGGGAACTTCCGTCATCGTCAATGAATAGCGTTTCTACGTCCAGGGCGCCGGTCAACCTCCATTTGACGGCCTCGCCGGGGGCCTGCCGAAAGCGGGCCCAGTTCACCCAGGCCCGAGAACGCCCCTCCTTGTCGAAGTCCCAGACAAGACCTACGTGGGGAGAGAGGGTGTCATCGACCGTAAAGTGGTAACTCGCACGGTTTTCGCCCGCATCAAAACGAAGATCAGTCATCGCCAGGCCAAAAATGAGGGTCAACCCCGGGCCTACCCGCCAGGTGTCCCGAATGACCATCCTTCGAACCTCTTCGAGGCCTCGGCTGTCCCCAGAAGGAATCAGAGCATCCCGGCGCTCGGCAATCGAGCCTCGATACGTTCTCCGAAGGCCGAGCCCCACAGAGTCGACCGATCCCGAATACTGCAGGTCCCGATCTTCCCGGCGCCACGAAGTCTCGATGGCCAATCGGTGTCCCGAGGCCACCGACCACTCAAGACCGCCCTCGGCAAACACGTCGTCAACAGCCTGGTCGAAGGCCGCAACGCCCCCATCACCTGCCCAGACGCCGTTTCCCAGACCTGCGCTCCAGCTCCCATCCGGACTCTGATCCTGCCTTAATGGGCCAGTATTTGTCGGCCTCCACTGATCATTTGTATCGGATAGTCTACCGGCCACTCGTAAAAACAGCGCGTCCGACACCAGGGCATGCCATTCCAGCCCAATGCCGTAACTCGAGTCATCGGCGTCTCCACCAGGCAGGGGGTTCTCAGGCACCACGTGCAGGCTCGACGCCATCCGCTGTTGCCGACGGCGATCCCAGTTCAAGCGCAGATCAATACGATGATTCGGGGCTGCCATCCAGTCAATAGCGCCGTAGGCCAGGATTGATTTCTGATCCCATTGTCGCCGTTGGTGAACATCTTCGTCGGAGGCGCCGTCACCGAAAACCACCTGACTGTCCAGGCCTGCCGCCTCAGTTTCCAGGGCAACAAAGGTCCCAAGGCGGTCGGCGACCGGAAAACCGCCGAGAGAGATCTGAAGTCGCATGACATCATCGATTCCGGTCACATCACCCCGGGTACCCGTCGGTCGAGCCTGGAGACTTCCGCCAATATCGATCGCCACCTGGCCGTGAAATATCCGCTCCGCCCGACGAGGCACAACCACCATCCGGGGGCCCGGTTGCTCTGCATTCCCCGCTCGCAAGACGCCCTCAAAGCCGGTCGCTTCCACCTGCCCTAACCTGGCGCCGGCGAGACCATCGGTCACACTCACCGGCAATAACCGCGATGCCTCTCGTGACTGGAGATGCCCAATCACCGTACTCTCCGAATCGACTGACGGCCCCGAAGGCAGAATGACAATCTCGTCGCCTTCGGTCCTTTCAAGCGTCACTGCCAACCGCACGACCCTGCCGGGCTCGCAGCGCACATCCTGAACTTCAAGCCACTGATAGCCCTCACGGGTGATCTCCATCCGATAGGTGCCGGCAGGAAGTCCCAGCAGGACCGCTGACCCATCGGGACCAGTCTCCTGATGTCGGGATTCAAAGAACAACGAGGCTTCGGCGTGGACCATGACGTCCGCCACCACCTCGGCACTCGCATCTCTCACCTCGACGTCGATCGTGCACCACGCCGCCGCCGAGAGAACGGACGACATCAGAAGCCACGCGGCACAGAAGACAGAGGTCAGATACTTGAAACTACAAGGCGGAGGTTGGGCCGAGAGCTTGGCTGCTTGCAACTTTCCGAACGTCAAAATACGGGGCAGGAGCCCCGCGCTCCAGAACACAGGCCCCTGTTCGGTAATTCTTTCCCTTTTTGTGCCTTTTTGTGCCTTTTTGTGGCTATCTCTTCGTGTCCTGCAACCGGCTGATCTGAGAGCCGACAGCATGCCGAGGCCGTCGTAGTCCCGGCTTCGCCGAGTCGGATCGTCACCCATGGTCCTCCGCTTCCAACTCGACCAACACGGTCCCGGTATCGACCGTGTCACCGGGAGAGACGAGAACTGTTGCGACCTGGCCGGCCCGCTCCGCTTCCAACTCGTTCTCCATCTTCATCGCCTCAAGGACGACGATCGACTGACCCTGCTCCACATCATCCCCTGGGGCCACATTGACCTTGACGACCTTGCCTGGGATCGGGGCAATGATCCGCGCTGCCCCCGCACCGGTGCCTCGGGTCTCGGACGCCACGGCTTCGACCGGCGTCAGTACATCCCAGGTGAACTCACGGTCGCCGACGGCGACTCTATAGCTTCGCTTGGCCTCACGGTGGGCCGTGACGTGGAAGCTGTGCCCGTTGTTGAGATACCTCAAAGACGCGATCGTACGGTCCAGAGGAATGTAGTCGACGACTCGCTTGACACCATCAACCTTCACAACAAAATGCTCGCCTTCCCGCTCGACCTCAACCTCTCGGGTCGCAGTAGTGCCTTTGACAATCCACTTCATCGCGGGAACCTCCCATGCTGCTGGCGCAAGCCCTCGTTCCACCACCCACTGCACTCGCCCTGGGCAAAAAGATCGTCCCCCAACCGTCCTGCATCCAACGACGCCAGACAGGCGGCGGCGATCAAGGAAGCCTCCTCAGCCTCGGGATCCTGGCGGCGGTGAAGCTCTTCCAAGCCCTCGTCAGCCAGAAGTTGGTCGAGAAAAGCCGTGTGGAAATCGGCCTTTTGGAAGACCTCCATGTCGACCAGGGCTCTAAAGAGGGTCAGGGTCGTACAGATTCCCAGCACCTGATACTCGCCAAGAGCTCTTTTGAGCCGCTGGATCGCCGTCATTCGATCCGGACCCCAGACTACCAATTTTGCCAGCATCGGGTCGTAATGCAACGGTACGACTGACCCCTCGACGACACCGGAATCCACCCTGACACCAGGCCCCGCCGGTCGTTGCAGGTGTTGGATCACGCCCGGCGAGGGTGCAAAGCCACGCAGTGGATCTTCGGCATAGATCCGGCACTCGATCGCATGCCCCCGGGGCACGAGATCCTCCTGCCGGAGGGTCAGGCTTTCGCCAAGAGCGATACGGATCTGCTCACAGACCAGGTCGATCCCGAAGACCTCTTCGGTCACCGGATGTTCGACCTGAAGCCTTGTATTCATCTCCAGGAAGTAAAACTGTCCATCTGGGGCCAGCAGAAATTCCACTGTTCCTACGGAACGGTAATTCGAGGCCCGCACGATGTCCAGGGCCGTTTCGCCGAGGCGGCGTCGCAAATCCGACCCGACCACCGGCGAGGGGCACTCCTCGACGACCTTCTGATGCCGGCGCTGGATAGAACACTCCCTTTCACCGACATATACGGCCGAACCCTTATGGTCCGCGGCCACCTGGACCTCGATATGGCGGGCCCTGTCGACCAGGCGCTCGACGTAAACTCTTTCGTCACCAAAATATGCGGCACCCTCGGAACGAGCACGGTCAAACGCGCCCTCGAGGTCTTCTTTCTTGTGGACCGCCCGCATTCCCTTGCCGCCACCACCGGCAACCGCCTTGAGCAACACCGGGAGACCGAATTCATCGACGAAATCCTCCAGTTCCGCAAGATCCTTCAGAGGCTCCAGCATGCCCGGGATCAACGGCGCACCGGCCTCGACCGCCAGTTTCCGGCTCTCGGTCTTGGACCCCATCACTCGAATGACCTCAGGGGGCGGCCCGACCCAGACCAGGCCTTGTGCCTCGACCTGTTCGGCAAAAACGGCGTTCTCTGCCAGGAAACCGTAGCCCGGGTGCACCAATGTCGCTCCGGAGGTTTTCGCCGCTTCGAGGATGCCTTCGGCCCGGAGGTAACTCTCCCGAGCCGGAGCCGGACCGATCGGCATCGCTTCGTCGGCCATCAAGACGTGGGGCGAGAGCCGGTCGGCTTCGGAATAGACGGCCACGGTACCGATCCCGAGGTCCCTGCAGGCACGGATAATGCGAACGGCAATTTCTCCGCGGTTGGCAATCAGGAGTTTCATAGCGGGATGTTGCTCGTGGCCTTCGGCCCCGGCGACAACCAGCGGTGGTTTTGTGCCGGCCTGTTCAACCTCGGGGGTTCCCGGTTTCATGACAGCGCTCTTCATAGCGGGATGTTCCCGTGCTTCTTGGCCGGCATCGAGTCCCGCTTGTTCGCCAGCAGCGAGAACGAAGTCGCCAGTTTTCGCCTCAATAGACGCGGCCGGATCACCTCATCCAAATAGCCCTTTTCCGCTGCGACGAAGGGGTTGGCAAAGAGTTCCTGGTACTCGGCGACCTTCTGCTCCCGAACTGCCTCTTGGTCGTCAGCGGCATTGATGTCGTTCTTGTACAAGATATTGACCGCACCTTGGGGGCCCATGACCGCGATCTCGGCCGTCGGAAAGGCCAGGTTGACGTCGGTACGAATGTGTTCGGAACCCATGACGCAGTAGGCGCCACCGTAGGCCTTTCGGGTGATGACCGTGACCTTGGGCACCGTCGCCTCCGCCAGGGCAAAGAGCAGCTTGGCGCCGTTTCGAATAATGCCGCCCCACTCCTGTGCCGTACCGGGCAGAAAGCCCGGCACATCTTCAACAATCCACAGCGGGATATTGAACGCGTCACAGAAACGAACGAACCGGGCGCCTTTGATCGATGAATTGATGTCCAAGGTGCCCGCAAGATGGGCCGGTTGATTAGCGACGACCCCAACGGTTCGACCGCCGATCCGGATAAATCCAACAACGATGTTCTTGGCGTAGTGCTCGTGGATTTCGAAAAAGTCCCCATCGTCGGCCGTCCATTGGATCAATTTCTTGATGTCATACGGCTTGTTCGGATCGGCCGGAACGAAGTCATCCAATTCCGGTATTTCACGGTCCGGCGCATCGTCGGTGCCGACGACCGGGGGCGCTTCGGCGTTGTTGGCCGGCAGGAAGGACAAGAGTTTGCGAATCTGGGCCAGACAGTCGGTGTCGTTGTGTGCCGCAAAATGAGCGACACCCGACACACTGTTGTGAGTCATGGCGCCGCCAAGTTCCTCCTTGGTCACCTCTTCGTGCGTCACGGTTTTGATGACGTCCGGCCCCGTGACAAACATGTAAGACGTCTCTTCAACCATGAATACGAAATCGGTAATCGCCGGAGAATAGACGGCGCCTCCGGCACACGGGCCCATCACCGCAGAGATCTGAGGCACGACACCCGAGGAAATCGTATTACGAAGGAAGATGTCCGCATAACCCGCAAGGGACGCCACACCCTCCTGGATCCGGGCTCCTCCCGAGTCATTAAGACCTATGACCGGCACCCCAACCTTGAGGGCCAGATCCATGATCTTGCAGATCTTGCCGGCGTTGGCTTCCGACAAGGAGCCCCCAAAGACCGTAAAATCCTGAGCGAAGACGAAGACCGGACGCCCGTCAACCCGGCCGTGTCCGGTGATGACACCGTCCCCCGGGACCTTGGTGTCACCCATACCAAAATCGGTGCAGCCATGTTCGACCAGGGCGTCGGTTTCTTCGAAGGTGCCTTCATCGAGAAAGACCTCGATGCGCTCTCGCCCGGTCAGCTTCCCCTGTTGGTGTTGTTTGTCAACCCTGGCCTGCCCACCCCCGAGCCTGTTGGCTTCCAGGCGCCTGTTCAGCGCTGTAAGAACATCTCGATTCATTGGCTCCTCCAACTCATGACGGAAAAGCAAAAGACAACATTGCCGCGTCCTTTGTCATTTTCGGTCGTCCCCCGAAGTCATCCGCCCGATATTCTACCGCGATCCGGTAGGATTGCGCCGTGATGAGTTTGCATGCTGAGACCCAAGAACCCGCGTTCGACCACCGGTGGCTCGAGGCCCTGGCCCAGTGGTGCAGCCGAGGACAGGAGGCTGACGCCGGATTGGTGGACCTTTACCTCGAACGACGGCTGGAGCTACGGCTTCACGTGCGACGCAGCGCCAGATGGATCGAAGAATGCCGAACCGAAGGAACCGCCGTGCGAACGAGGACCGAGAACCGGCACGAGATCGTGGCGGCGAACGGCACCTCGCCCAAGACCATAGCCCAATTGCTCTCCGGACGGCTCGACACCCGGGAACTCCATCTTCAACGGCCGCTACCGCCGCCCGATCTTGACGCCCCTCGAAATTGGAAAGACACCGTAGAGGCCTGGGTGGATGCAACCTCCCTTGGTGATGCGACCGTTCTGATCCTCGAGCGCCGTGCGGCCGTCATACGACCGGGCCAGTGGCGGGAAGTCCATACGCCCCTTCTGATCCGATTGGAAACTCCGACAACAGATTCCAGTTCACTGCTGGCCACCTGGAACCACACCAGCCTCTCCCAGTGGGCGACACTGGTGAACGAACACCCTCAACGCAGGGTGTGGCGGCCGAGCGCTGGGGAGCAGCTGCCAGTCATCTTCACTGCGGGCACGGCGGGCGTTCTGATGCACGAACTGGTCGGCCACCTGCTGGAGGGCGACGTCCTCTGCAATGGAGGGTCCCCTCTCGAACACACCGAAGAATCAATCGTCGGCCCTCCAACTCTTTCCGTCATCGACGATCCAACCCGCTTTGACCTGCCCGGCGCCTTCACCTCGGACGATGAGGGTGTGTTGGCCGAGCCTATTTCTCTGCTGAGCGGCGGTGTCGTTTGCGGGGCTCTGTGTGACCGCTTCACGGCCTCTCAACTAGGCCGCACGCCCGGGCGAGGGCGCCGAGCAGCCTGGAACCGGGCGCCCGTCCCAAGGATGTCCAATGTGGTCGTTCCTCCCGGTCAGACCACGCCTGAGGCCCTGGAGAACGACCTGAAAAACGGCCTGGTCGTCACGCGTTTGAGCGGTGCGTCCGTCGATCCCCGTTCGGGCCAGGTGATCCTGCGGGTCGAACAGGGCTGGGAGGTGCGCCACGGGCGCCGCCGTCGAGTCCTCGCGCCCTTTGAACTCGGGGGAGATGTCCTGGGGGTTTTGCGATCGATCGAACCGGACCTCGGTGACGACCCCGCACCTGACTGGCGGCTCGGTTGGTGCCTCAAGGCCGGCCTGCCTCTGCCGACGGGCTCGGAAGCGCCGACAATGTTCGTTCGCCGGATGGAAGTGGTGTAGGGTGCGCCGGTGACTGAAGTTTCCGATCCCATCGAACGCCTCCATCGTACGGCGACTTCAACACGGGATATGGTCGTTCACACCAACGCCACTCGGTGGGAAGTCTTCGCCAAGGCTTCCACCCTTCGTGAAATGGTCTTCGAGCCCGACCCTCCGCTAGAAGTCTCAATGGTCCACGAGACCGGCGTTGCTGTTCGCATGACCGGTCGCGGAGAAGCCGGTTTCGGTGCGGCATCGGGCCTGGAGGCCCATGCGGCTCGGGTCGCAGTCGAGGCGGCGAGTTCGTCACTCACGCCTCTGCCATTCGACCCTCTGCCCCCTTCGCGGTTACTTGGTTTGACAGATGTGGCGCCGCCACGGCAGTTGCCCGGCTCCGCCTGGGCTTCTCACGTCGCCGAAGCCTTGACCCATGGCATCCACCAGGCGTCCGGCGCCGCTCTGTTAATTCGACGGCTTGTATTTCAAGAAGGCACCTATGCCTGGCTGCTGGCTACTGGCGACGGTTTCGTCGCCTCCCAACACGACGCCACGCTTTCACTGCTGGTTGAATTGGGCCCACGAAATGGGGACCGTCTACCGCACCACGAGTGGGTCTGGGTCGAACAACCCGACGACTTCGATCCGGAGGTCGTTGCGGCTCAGATGTGTAACCGGGCCATTCTTGCCGGCGGGCCCACGGTCAGCCGTGACGGTCTGTTCGACATCCTGCTCCACCCCGAAGTTGGGGCACATCTGCTGGGTTCCCTCTCGTCTCTCTTTCTGCCCACCCCCGAAGATGACGACCCATTGGCAAAACTCCTCGATCGAAACGGACGCTTAGGCTCGGAGGCCCTGACGTTGACCGATGACCGGAGCGCATCCGACTGTCCTCCGGTGGCCCCTTGCGACGGGGAGGGCCTACCCACCGGACGCCACATCCTGCTGGATCACGGGGTTCCACGGCACCGTCTCGCCTGCCACTTCGAGGCGCAACTCTATGGGGAACCGACCCGTGGGGGGGCACGGCGCTTCTCCTATCGCGAATACCCCACAACTGGGATCGGGGCTCTCCGAGTCAATCCTGACCCCGGAATTTCCCCGGCCGAGCTCCTCCAAAACGCCGATCGATCTCTCTACCTCCTGCGGCTGGTGGCCCCGGTTGTCACAGATCCGGCAACCGACAGCTTCCGGCTGCGGGCACAGGGCGTCTGGCTGAACGGCGGCGCCGTCGAGGGTTTTCAACCGGTCGTTGAGGTCTCCGGAGCCCTGTCTCTTCTGCTCAGGCGCACCGAAGCGGTCGGGACCGACCTCGCCTGGTATCAGACCGCGGCCGGCTTCGTCGAAGCACCGACGCTGTTTGTGACGTGTCAGAGGGTTGGAGCGTAGAACAAAATAGAAACTCGAAACTGGAAACTCGACCGGTGTCGCTCGAGCCCAAAAGGATCCGTCGTCGGATCCCCCTCACCCGAATGCGTTTTCTGATACTCTCCCGGATCGCGCAGGAGGCGTTATGGACATCGGAATTTTGGGACTCTCGGCAAGCGGCAAAAGTACACTTTTTACACTATTGACGGGACAAGCACCTGACGCCCGCCACGATGCAGTCACAACCGGAATGGCCACGGTTCCCGACGAACGGTTGGATCGGCTGTCCGCCCTGTTTGAACCCAAAAAACACACACCGGCGACAATTCGTTACGTCGATGTGCCTGGGATCCCCGCTGAGCACGCCCGTGAAGGCAGCCTCAACATTTCCGAACTTCGAACGATGGACGTCTTGATGGTCGTGGTGCGGGCCTTTGAAAGCGACGTCGTGCCCCATCCTCTACTGAGTGTCAATCCCACTCGCGACCTGGAACGGATTGAAGAAGAGTTTCTGCTCCAGGACCTCCTGGTCGTCGAAAAACGCCTCGAGCGACTGAAAAAGGATCTAATGAGGAAAAAGGTCCCCGAATTGGAGCGTCAGCAAGCGGTCCTTCAGAAGTACCACGGCATTCTGGAAGACGGGCGCCCTCTGAGGTCGGAGAACTTCTCAGACAA
>CBDTUG010000007.1:0-13662 GCA_965363555.1 uncultured Thermoanaerobaculia bacterium | reverse complement strand
CTCCGCATGCAACCAAGCCCGGATCTGGGCCCAGGTTGGGCAACACTTTACAGGTGCCCGGGTAATACGTACAATACCGCTCCCACTCGGTGAGGTGCTGGAGTGGTTGAACAGGGCCGCCTGCTAAGCGGCTGTCCGTGGAAACGCGGACCGCGGGTTCGAATCCCGCCCTCACCGCCATTCGATTCACGCCGCCTTCGAGGCGGTGTTTTTTTGGAGAGTTTCATGAGTCATTCCGTCAGAACACGAATCGCGCCCAGCCCGACAGGGGATCCCCACGTCGGTACGGCCTACGTCGCCCTGTTCAATTACGCCCTGGCCAAGAAACACGGCGGCCAGTTCATCCTTCGCATCGAGGACACCGACCGGACACGGTCCAACACCGCCAGCGAAGAGATGATCTTTGAGGCCCTGCGCTGGTTGGGCCTGGAATGGGACGAGGGACCGGATGTCGGTGGTCCCTCAGGGCCCTACCGGCAGAGTGAACGGTCCGAGATCTACACGGAGCACGTGGAGAGGCTGGTGGCCTCGGGTGATGCCTACCCCTGCTTCTGCACGCGGGAACGGCTGACCGAGCTTCGGGCTCATCAGCGTGAGAACAAATTGGCCCTTGGGTATGACGGATTCTGCCGCCAGGTAGTGCCTGAAGAGGCCGCTGCCCGGCGTTCAGCCGGCGAGGAACACGTCATTCGCCTGGCAATGCCGGACGAAGGCGAGAGCACGGTGGTTGATCTACTCCGGGGCACGATTTCGATCGACAACGCCCAGGTCGACGATCAGGTCCTGGTCAAGTCGGACGGCTTTCCGACCTACCATCTGGCCAATGTGGTTGACGACCACCTGATGGGAATCACCCACGTCATCCGAGCAGAAGAGTGGATCTCATCCCTGCCCAAACACGTGCGCCTGTACGAAGCCTTCGGGTGGGATCTGCCGGTCTTCTGCCATTTGCCCCTGCTGCGCAACGCCGACAAGTCGAAGATCTCCAAACGAAAGAACCCGGTCAGCCTCAATCACTTCAAGCGCGCCGGTTTTCTGCCGGAGGCCATGCTCAATTACCTGGCTCTGATGGGCTGGACGATGCCGGACGAGCGCGAGGAGTTTTCGCTTGATCGGTTCATCTCCGAATTCACCTTGGAGCGGATTTCTCTGGGCGGTCCGGTCTTCGATCTGGATAAGCTGACGTGGCTCAACGGCAAATACCTGCGCGAGCTTGAGGCTGCAGAGATTCTCGAACGCCTCAAGGAACAATGGCTGTCCGACGAGTATCTCTTGAAGGTACTGCCGTTGGCACACGAGCGCATCGACACGCTGCAGGATTTCTTCGCCTATGCCGGATTCTTTTTCACCGGTGACGTCGAGTATGACGAGAAGGCCCGCACGAAGCTCCTTGCCAAGGGGAAAAATGGCCCCCAGACGGCCAAGCTCTTTCGCGGACTGCTTGAGGATTTTATGGATCCTATCCTGGTCTGGACGGTCGAGAGCATTGAGGACGCGTTGCGCCGGTTCTGTGAGAAAAACGAGGTCACGGCGAAAGAGGTTTTCATGGCGGTTCGGGTTGCGGTCACCGGCCGCACCGCAACGCCACCCCTGTTCGACACGATGGCGGTTCTGGGCAAAGAGGTCTGCCGCAGCCGAATGCGCCGAGCCATGGAAGTATTAAGGACCATAAAGTGAGCGATTCTCGGCGGCGATCTGCACCGAACCCTTGGCCTCTGGGCACCCTCAAAAAGCCTCGACATACTACCGGTATGCCTGTGTTTTTTGCAGGCGCCAGAGTCTCAAGGTTTCAGCCCATCTCATCCGCCAGAACCACTCACTTTAGGTCCTAAGGAGCATCAAATGACCGATGAAACGACTATGACCAAGGACCCGGCCGAGAACCTGGACTTCATCAGGCGCCAAGTCGCCAAGGACGTAGAGGCCGGCGTCAACGACGGCCGGGTCCTGACCCGATTCCCGCCCGAACCCAACGGCTACCTCCACATTGGCCACGCCAAGGCGATTTGCATCAGCTACGGCATCGCCCAGGAGTACCGATTCACGCCAAATCTTCGATTTGACGACACCAATCCGATCAAGGAAGAAGACGAGTACGTCGAAGCCATCAAGCGGGATATCGCCTGGCTGGGCTTTGACTGGGGCAACAACGAATTCTTCACGTCGGACTATTTCGGCCAGTTGTTCGAGTGGGCGGAACTCTTGATCACCAAGGGCAAAGCCTACGTCTGTGATCTTTCGGGGGATGAAATTCGAAAGACCCGGGGAACCCTGACCGAGCCCGGTTCCCACAGCCCATTTCGTAATCGATCGATCGAGGAGAATCTCGATCTCTTCCGGCGCATGAAGGCCGGCGAGTTCCCCGACGGCAGCCGGACCTTGAGAGCCAAGATCGATATGGCAGCGCCCAACCTCAACCTGCGGGACCCTGTGATGTACCGGATTCTGCATACCGAACACCACCGCACGGGCGGGGACTGGTGCATCTACCCGATGTATGACTGGGCTCACGGTCAGTCGGATGCTATCGAAGAAATCACGCATTCTTTGTGCTCGCTGGAGTTCGAGAACCACCGACCACTCTACGAGTGGTACCTCGAAGCGATCGGCATCGAAGAAGGCCCGCGACAGATCGAATTCGCTCGCCTCAACCTCAACTACACCATGATGTCCAAGCGCAAACTTCTGCAACTGGTCGAGGAGGGCATCGTCGGCGGATGGGACGACCCGCGAATGCCGACGCTCTCTGGTCTTCGCAGGCGGGGTTATTCGCCGCAGGCCATTCGCAGCTTTGCCGAGCGCGTCGGGGTCGCCAAGAGGGACAGCGTCGTCGACATCGCCCTGCTGGAGTGGGCCATTCGCGACCATCTCAACACCACCGCGCCCAGAGTGATGGGGGTTCTGCGGCCACTCAAGGTCGTCATCGAGAACTACCCCGAAGATCAGGTCGATGAGTTCGACGCGCCCTACCTGCCCGACGACCCCGAGCGTATGGGCTCCCGCAAGGTGCCCTTCTCACGTGAACTCTGGGTCGAGCAGTCGGATTTCATGGAAGAACCCTTCAGGAAATTCTGGCGCCTGGCGCCGGGCCGAGAGGTTCGCCTGCGCTGGGCCTACCTGGTGACCTGCACCGGCGTCGTCAAGAACGACGAAGGCGAAGTGATCGAGGTCCGGTGCACCTACGACCCCGAAAGCCGCGGCGGCAGCGCTCCCGACGGGCGCAAGGTCCGGGGAACGATCCACTGGGTTTCGGCCCGGCACGCCCTCGATGCCGAGGTCAGGCTCTTCGACCGGCTGTTCGTCGACCCCAATCCAGGCGCCGGGGGCAGTGATTTCAGGGAGCAGCTCAACCCGGAAAGTCTCGAAATTCTGACCGACGCAAAGGTAGAACCTAGTCTGGCCACGGCCGACAAGGAATGCCGTGTACAGTTCGAGCGCCAGGGTTATTTCATAACGGATATGGTGGACCATCACCACGACAAGCCGGTTTTTAATCGGACCGTGCCCCTGAGGGACTCCTGGGCCAAGATCGCAAAGAAGAGATAGGGAGCCGTCTTGGCGTAACCGGTTGTTGAAAAGGCGGTACAGCCGAGACGGCTGTACCCACTGCGATGCAGTGTCGAATTGTAGAGGCAGGTGTTTCGCCTGATGCGGGCGAGACGCCCGCCTCCACAATAAAATCCTTCAGAACTGCTTTAAAGCCGCAAGTGCCTCGTCGATATCCGCCTCGGTATGCGCAGCATTGATCTGCACACGGATGGTGTCGTCACCTTTGGGAACGACGGGGAAGGCAAGACCGACGACTAAGACACCGTTGTCGTAGAAATGGCGAACGAGGGTTTTGGTGCGTTCGGTATCCCTCACCAACAGGGGCACGATGGGGTGGGGCCCGGGAATGCTCTCCCAGCCGAGTGCCGTGATGCCCTGACGAAATTGGGCCGTTCGGGAGTGGAGGTGTTCGAGCAGGCGGAGGCCTTCGGGACTGTCGGCGATTTCGAGAGCCTTCGATGCTGCGGCACAATCGGCGACGCTCAAGGGGTTGGTATAGATATAGGTGTCGGCTTTCTGGCGGATGGCCTCGGTCAATTCGGCTGATCCGGCGACGAATCCGCCGTTGACGCCGAAAGCCTTGCCGAAGGTGCCGACGGTGATGTCCGCCTGCTGCCCACTGTAGTCCTCGGTGCCCCGGCCGGTTGCACCGTAGGCGCCGATGCCGTGGCTGTCATCGACGACAGTCACCAGACCCTGCGGGAAGCGCTCGCGATGGGGCTCGCAGCGCCGATGAATCTCATCGATGGGCGCGTAGTCGCCGCGCATCGAGAAGATGCCGTCGAAGATGACGACGACCCGTTCCATGCCCTCGGGCACATCCTCCAGGCATCGCTGGAGGTCGTCCATGTCGTTGTGGGCGTAAATCGCCTTGTTCTCCCGGGGAACGCCCGCGATGCGCATCGCCCGGATGATCGAGTTGTGGTTGAGGGCGTCACCGACCCAGAAGGTCTTCGGTCCGCTTATGGCCAGGCTCAAACCGAGATTCGAAGTGTAGGCCGAATTGAAGATCTTGGCAGCGGGCTTGCCGGTGAATGTCGCCACACGCTCTTCAAGCTCTACGTGGTGCGAAAAGGTGCCGTCAATGAAACGAACCGCTCCGGGTCCAACACCGAAATCATGGGCGGCCTGATCGGCGGCTTCCATCACCGCCGGATGGTGGGAGAGGCTGAGGTAGGAGTTGGAGTTCATTCGGATGAAGGCGTGGTCCGAGCCCTCGAGCCGGTAGCGAGGTCCTCTGGCGCCCTGAGGCGGTTCGTAGCCGACGATGATGCGTTCCAGCGCCTTGGCTCGCCCTTCCCCCTTCAATTGAGCGACCTCAGTGACCAGGGCCTGATTGAGTTTTTCCAGGGTCATTTCGATACCTCCAACGGTCGGCGAAAGGGTACCATCACCTGGTGAAGCGTTTTGCCATGGTTCTGGGTTCATTGATGATCTTCTTCGTTCTGTTCGAGGGGGTGCTGCGAATTCGGGAGGTCGGCAAACGGCGGGAGGTTTTGGCAGGACGAACAGCTGCCGATCTTGGAACGGTTCGGGCTGATCCTCCCTTGCTCTACACCCTCAAGCCGGGATGGAAAGGGAAGTTCAACAGCCATGGGTTTCGCGATGTCGAACGATCGAAGGGCAAGGAAGAAAACGTCTTTCGGCTGGCGGTTGTCGGGGATAGCGTCACAATGCAGAGGGACATCCCTTTAGAGAAACTCTATTTCCGCCGTCTGGAACGCAATCTGCAAAGCCAATTCCCAGACCGGAAAACCGAATGCCTGTCTTTCGGCGTCACCGGCTACTGTGCCGCCCAGGAGCTGGTGTTGATGCAGAGTGTGGTCCAGGGTTTTGAACCCGACGCCATCCTCTGGCAATTTCATCTCAACGATGCGTCGGATCCCGTCATCGACGGGGCCAACGGGTGGCTCGGCAGGTACTACGCTCAGTCCCGGTCCCAGGTGTGGGTCTATCTCCACCGGAAAGTGGGCCATATCCTCAAAAAGTCCTTCCTTCGCCGCAAGCATCAGGGTTTGCAGCAAAAAGACCTGCAACTTCAGGCGTGGCATTGGAACGATATGGGAAAGGTGATCGAACAGGTGCGTGAATTTTCGGTGACGGACGGGATTCCGGTCTACGTTGTCGTCTACCCCTCGTGGCCCGAAGGGGGTGATTGGGATCGGTTCACCGAGGTTGACATGCAATTCTATGGCGCTCTTATCGAAAGATTTGAAGCTACCGGTTTCCCGACTATGGACCTGATGCCAATCTTCAAACGTCATCCTGTCTCGGACCTTCAGCAAGGACCCGAAGATTCCTGGCATCCCAACGTGCGGGGCCATCGCATCATGGCCCGAACGATCTCACGGTGGTTGATTCAAGCCGGCCTTTTCCAGACTCAGACAGGTTCGATCAATTCCAACCCACCCATGTAGGGCCGCAAGACCTCCGGTACGACGACCGAGCCATCCTGCTGCTGGTAGTTCTCCAGCACGGCGACCAACGTCCGGCCGACGGCCAGGCCCGACCCGTTGACCGTATGCAGCAACCGGGCTTTCCCGCCTTCGGCCGGGCGATAGCGCAGGTGGGCGCGCCGGGCCTGGAAGTTCGAAAAACTCGAGCAGGAGGAGATTTCCCGGTAGCGGTCCTGCCCCGGGAGCCAGACCTCGATATCGTAGGTCATGGCCGCAGAAAAGCCGACATCTCCCGAGCACAGGGTCATTACGCGGTAGGGCAACTCGAGCCCTTGGAGAATTTTCTCCGCGTGGCCTGTCAGTTGTTCCAGTGCCTCAGATGAGGACTCCGGCATCGTCAACTGCACCAGCTCGACCTTGTGGAATTGGTGCTGCCGGATCAGGCCGCGCACATCCCGTCCGTGAGAACCGGCCTCGGCCCTGAAGCAGGGAGTGAATGCACAGTAGCGGAGGGGAAGGGTGGACTCGTCCAGGGTCTCGTCCCGGTGGAGGTTTGTCACCGGCACCTCGGCGGTGGGAATCAGGTAGAGATCGTGACCATCGAGGTGAAAGAGGTCGTCGGCAAATTTCGGCAACTGCCCCGTACCCTGGAGGGAGGTGCTGTTGGCCAGGTATGGCGTCAGGACCTCTGTGTAGCCGTGCTCTCGGGTGTGGGTGTCCAGCATGAAAGAGATCAGCGCGCGTTCCAGCGAGGCGCCAGGGCCTTTGAGTACGGCGAAGCGGGCGCCGGCCAATTTGGCGGCCCGCTCGAAGTCCACTATGCCCAGGGCGGGGCCCAAGTCCCAGTGGGCCTGGCATGGGAAATCAAATGATCGCGGAGTCCCCCAACACCGGACTTCCGTGTTGTCGTCTTCATTCGCACCCTCGGGAACGTCTGCCTCAAGGAGGTTGGGTATCGTCAACTCGAGGGTCTCAACCTCCACTTCCAGTTGTGAGGTGCGCTCTTCGAGTTCTTTGATCTGATCGCTGAGACCCACCATTTCAGCCTTTCGGGCCTCGGCCTCGTCCCTTTTCCCATCCCGGAAAAGCAGGCCGATCTCTTTCGAGCCGGTGTTGCGCCGGGCCTTGAGATCTTCCAGGGTCGTCAGCAGATCCCGCCACCGCAGGTCTACTTCAAGTAACCGGTCGAGGGGCGCCTCGGTATGGCGACTTTCCAACATCCGTCGGATGCGCTCTGGGTCTTTTCGGAAAAGCTCACGGGGCAGCATCATTCTCTCCTGTTCAATATCTAGGATTAAAGTCCAGTTCGGGAGGACCCGAGCGGCACGTACACCTGGGTGCCGCGTCGGCATCTGATGATCTGCTGTACCAGGGCATCGAGGTCGGCAGGGTTGTTGACGAAGTCGATATCATCGGTATTGACGACCAGGAGTGGGGTTTCCCGATAGTGGAAGAAAAAGTAGGAATAGGCCTCGCTCAGGCGTTTGAGGTACTCGGGATCGATGTCGGCTTCATAATCCCGTCCACGTTGAGCAATGCGCTCCGTCAGCACCGGGAGCGAAGCCTGCATATAGATCACCAGATCAGGCTTGGCGACTTCCTGTTCCAAAACCGGGTACAACTTCTCGTAGACCTTGAGGTCGTCATCACCCAGGTTGAGATAGGCGAAAATTCGGTCTTTCGGGAAGGTATAGTCGGCAAGCACCAGATCCTGGAACAAATTCATCTGGCGAATTTCTCGTTGCTGCTGAAAGCGCGAAAGAAGGAAATAGACCTGAACCTGAAAGGCCGCCCCGGGCCGTCCCTCGTAGAATGCCGGCAGAAAAGGGTTGCTGATGTCCTCGAGCACCATCACACCCTCGAACCGCTGGGCCAGAATCTCAACCAACGAGGTCTTACCAACCCCGATGGGCCCCTCGAGGGCAATGTGACGGAAAGGGATCTTCTCGGAACTCATCAGCCGACGCTGATCTTAACCTACCCGAGGAGTGGTTGCCGCATAGGCCCGGTGAAAAATCCATTGAGCTCTCGAGAAAACGGGAGGACCAATCCGGCCCCACTTCTCGGGGAATTGCGCTTCGTGCAACTGGATTCAATTTTTCTTTCGAAAAAACAGCACCGTACCGAATATCGAGGGTTCAGACCTCTACCGGCTATCAGAGATCAGGCCCCGCCAAGAGCCCGAGCAGCGATGAAGAGCACACCCATCATCACGGCCAGGATTCCGTTTGCGGTGAAAAAGGCCGCATCGACTCGACTGAGATCGTTGGGCGCCACCAGGGTGTGCTGCCACCCCAGCATTGCCGCAGCCGCAAGTACTGCGCTCCAGCGCAGTGGACCGCCGCCCGACAGCACGGCAAAGGCGGAAAATCCAACCAAGGACACGAAGTGAAAAAATCTCGCCAGATTGAGGGCGCGGGCGGATCCCAGGGCGACAGGAATGGAATGGAGCCCCGCAGAGAGGTCAAAAGCCTCATCCTGGAGGGAGTAGATGATGTCAAAACCGGCCACCCACATCATGACCGAAAAGCCAAGAACGACCGGTGACAGCTCCAATCGACCAGAGGCAGCGATCCACGCACCGATCGGTGCGATGCCCAGCGCTGCGCCGAGCCACAGGTGGGCCGTAGCGGTGAACCTCTTGGACAGGGAATAGCCCAAGAGAATACCAAGAGTCGGCAGCGCCAGCAGCAGACACAAGGAATTGAGCAAGCCTGAGGCAAGGACGAAGAGGGCAGAAGCAACGACAGTGATGGCCCCAACGAATCCACGGCTCAAACGGCCGCCGGGCAGGGATCGGTCCGCCGTTCTCGGGTTGAGAGCGTCCAGGCGTTGGTCGACCAGCCGATTGAAGGCCATCGCTGCCGTCCTGGCCGCAACCATCGCCAGAAGAACCAGCAGCCAGACCCGAAGCGGCGGCCAACCTTCTGCCTGCGCACTGACCAGCGCAATCAGTGCAAAGGGCAGAGCGAAGACCGTGTGCTGGAACTTGATCATCTCACCCGTTTCGCGGAGATCACGGAATACCTGCAACCGACGGGGCATCAAGGTACTCCCTGCAGGCTGACACAAGGATTCAGTGAACAGATCCGAATGCGGAGGGGGAGATGAGGAGAGGGAAAGACTCTCTGAACCATGAGACCTGAACCATGAGACCTGCGTTCAAGCCTCCTGGCCTCCCAGCCTCCCAGCGGTCGAGAACTGACAGCTGATAGCTGGTAGCTGATAGCTAACCCTTCCACCGAAGGTCCTTTCGATCGATGCGAATGCCCAGCAGATCAAGAACTCGAAGGCAGTAGTGATCAATGAAGTCTTCGTACGCCGTCTGAACATCGGGTGTCAGGTAGAAGGCCGGCAGGGGCGGCATGATCGTTGCTCCGGCCCGGGCCAACCGAAGAAGATTCTCCAACAGGATTTCAGACATCGGACTCTCCCTGACACCGAGAATCAGCGGCCACCGCTGCTTGAGAGCAACATCGGCAGCCCTTTGCACGAGTCCGCGGGATATACCGTGCGCCACAGCGCCTGCAGTCCCTGCGGAGCACGGGAGTACGACCGTGCCCAGCAGAGTATGGGAGCCCGACGCGATCGGCGCCCCAAGATCGTCGTTCGACCAGACCTCGATGACCGTCCTGCTTTCCCGAGAGGCCTGCAATTGATCTCGAATTCGGGAGGCCGAAGCCCACTCGACACCCAATTCAAGGCTGAGGACCTGGGCTGCAGGTGGTGTGACGACGAGATGCAGCACATCCAGATCGGCGTAATCCAGCACCATTTGGGCCAGGCGTTTGGCCAAGATCATGCCCGACGCGCCCGAGATCAGGAGGGCCAGCTCTCGGCCTGACGAAGGTTGGTCAGAGGAAATGCTCGAATGTGTCACGGGGACATGGTAGCGGAGCCCTCCGAAGGCTGTTTAAAAATACACGAAGAAACCGCCTCCAGTTTTCCGTATATGAAAATTCTACATCGTCATAATTTTCGACACCCCTACCCAGAGGATTGCAGCGAAAACCTTAAGAAAATTATGTCGGTCACCCATCAGACACTCACTGTAGATTTGTTATTAAATCATTGTAAATAAGAATATTAGAGAATATCTCTCAATCTGGCACAGGGGTTGCCTTAGATAGGGCCGACAACGGAAGGAGGCCCCAGAGATGAATGCAACCTAAAGCGGAGCAACACCATTCGCCCAGACACAACAACCAGAAAACTATTCAAGGAGACATCATGAAAAAACTGATCCCGATCATCGTTCTTGCCCTGTTGGCCGTGACCTCCGGCGCCATCGCCGCCGAGGCCATCCCCAGTGGCGTGGTCAATGTCAACACCGCCTCGGCGGACGAACTACAGTATTTGCCTCGAGTCGGCCCGGCCCTGGCCGGACGGATCCTCGAGTTTCGCGAGGCAAACGGGCCATTTGAGGCCGTCGAAGAATTGGTCGCTGTCCGTGGTATCGGTGAGACCTCGCTTGAGAAACTGAAGCCCTTCGTGGCCGTCAACGGAAAGACGACCTTGACCGAGAAGGTCAAGTTGGCCCGAAAAACTGACACAGCGACCTCGTAAGACAAAAGAGGAGCATGGAGAGACCTAGACAAAACAAAAACAGCAGTGTGGACGGGAACGCGGTCCTCCGGGACCGCGTTTTTTCGCTCACCGGGAAGGATCAATCATGAGAGAGCAAGGTCAGACGTTGGTGGAAACGGTTGTGGTGCTGATGGTTATATTGCTGAGTTCGGTGATGACGCTGCCTCTGTTGGGGTCGGCACGCCGTGAAGCGGCTTTGAGGCGTGCGACGGAACAGGTGTTTTCCCAGATGTGGAGGGCCCGGTCGGACGCGATCACGACCGGCAAAGCGACCGCCCTTGTCTTCGACCGGCTGTCCGGTGGAGGATGGCGGTGTACGATCGTACAAGACGGTGATGACGACGGAGTTAGGCGAGACGACATCACCGCCGGCAGAGACTATCAAGTGGGTCGTATTCTCGAGCTTGAAGCCGACAAGGCCGGCCTGGGCTTCATCCCTGGCTGCGAGATCCCGAATCCGTCCGGCGATGGGTTGTTGGCAGGCGACCTCGACGACCCCGTCAGGGCCGGGTCCGGTGACATCCTGACGTTCACGGCCCAGGGAACGGCCACCTCAGGGACGCTGTATTTTTCTGACGGCCGCCAGATGATGCGGGCCATCAGGGTCTACGGCATCACCGGCCGCCTCAGAACGCTTCGGTGGAAGATCGGCTTTGAACGGTGGCGAATCGCCCACCTTTGAGCAATACGGGTTACGTTCGATACTCGTCGGTCACAGTCTTGCCGGGCTCGACCCGAACGTCCCCGAGCACGACTGAACGGATGATTCTTGCGCCTGCACCGATCACGGCCCCATGGCTGATAACCGCTTGACTGATGACCGCATCCTGGTCGATGACGACATCCGGTCCAATCAGCGTACGGCTCAGCACGGCACTGGGCGCCACGCGGGCTGAGGGATGAACTTCACTTCGATCGCCAAGCAGGGCCATCACAGCCTCGAGGTAATCAGGCGGCCTTCCAACCTCCCGCCAATGGCCGGACACGAGAACACCCCCGAGGCGCGCTTGCGCTCGGACCGGCGCCCACAGGGCCGAAGCAACGCCGGAGGGCTTCGTCTCCAAGGAGTTCAGCGCCTCGCGAGCAATGACCATCACGCCGGGATACAGCAGGGGCACCTCGTGGGCTGCCGGTAAGCCAGGAGGGAGAATGGCACTGATCAAACCGCTTCTGGCCAGAAGGACCCGCGACCAGAGTTCCGGGCCGAGGTGCGGCAGGAGGCCAAGCGTCACAAGGTCCTCGCTCTCTCGATGCCGCCGAAAGAGATCTCTCAAATCAAGGTTTAAAACGCCATCGCCGTTGATAATCAGGACTGGGCCGTCGGTCCCCAGAAGGCCGCGGTCCCGGGCCAATGCCAGACCTACGGCGGCCTCCATCAGCTCTTCTTCTCTGGAAAAACGAAGATTGAGCCCAGGCGGCAAGGCCGCCGCAGCCGTCTTTTCCATCGTATCGGCCAGCCACCAGCTGTTGAGGACAGCATTCGGCACACCGCTATTTGCGGCAAGCCGCAAAGCCCATGACACCACAGGTCCGCCCGGAACCGGGAGCGCCGGCTTTGGCACAACATCGGACACGGGCTGCATTCGCCGTCCCCGCCCTGCGGCGAAAATCATTGCATAGGGGGGAATCGAATCCGTCATCTACCGCATTATCCACCATTCTCACAATTTCAACCCCGCCCTTCGGGAGCGCGCGGCGTGGGCAAAGAGCTGATAGCTTCTGTACCATGACCCCATGGCACACGTCGTATACGGAACTGCAGGCCACATCGACCACGGAAAGACCGCACTGGTCAAAGCGCTGACCGGCACGGATTGCGACCGCTTGCCCGAAGAACGGGAACGGGGCATCACAATCGACCTGGGTTTCGCCGGCCTGAAGCACGACGGCGGCAATCTGCACTTTGTAGATGTGCCCGGGCACGAGCGATTGGTCCATACGATGATCGCCGGCGCTGCCGGTATCGACCTGGCACTCCTGGTGGTTGCGGCCGACGAGGGGGTCATGCCCCAAACACGAGAACACCTCGAGGTCATCCGGTTGATGGGCGTTGCCGGGGGCGCTGTCGCGTTGACCAAGGTTGACCTTGTCGATGAGGAGACCCAGGATTTTGCGATCGAGGAGGTCAAGGAAATCCTCCAAGGCACGGCCTTCGAGAGGGTTCCGATCGTGCCGGTCTCGGCCCATACAGGCGCCGGCGTCGACGATCTTCGAGAGATCTTGATCCAGCAATCAGCCGACGTCAGGCCGCACCAGATCGAAGGCCGGCCATTCCGGGAGGCTGTTGACCGGGTTTTCAGCCTTGCTGGAGCGGGCACGATCGTCACCGGCACCTCGCTGTGGGGACGGTTGGAAGTCGGAGCCCCCGTCGTCTTGATGCCGGCAAACCGGGAGGCTCGGGCCAGGCGGCTTCACGTTCAGGGTGAAGAAAGAGAGCAGGTTGAAGCGGGCGAAAGAGTAGCGCTCAATCTGGCCGGACTCGGCAGGGTGGAGTGCCCCCGAGGCACACAGATCCTTTCTCCCGGCCCCTGGCGCTCTACGACCCTGGTGACCATTCGCCTTGAGCTTCTGGAGGGGGCCTCGGGTCCCCTGGACGAGGGGGACGAGGTTGAGGTCCACGCTCAGGCGATGCGGACTCCGGCTCGAATCGACCGCTTGGCGTGCCGTCCGCTCAAACCAGGCTCATCGGCAGTCGCCCAGATCCTGTTGCGCCAGGAGATGATGCTCTTCCCGGGGGATCGACTGGTGCTACGGCGTCCATCCCCGGTCAACACCTTCGCCGGCGGCCAGGTTCTCGATACTCGCCTTCGGCTCTTCCGGAGGGGCCAGGCAGCCGACCTGGTTGAGGTCAGCAGCGTACACCGGGAGGACTGGCCGAAGCTCTTCGAGCGATGGATCTCCGACGCCGGCCTGGTGGCTCCCTCGCTGGACGACCTGGCAGGCCGACTGGGTGTGTTAAGCGACAGCGCGCAGGGCATTTTGGGTCGCCTGCTGGCGAACAAGAGCATCAAGACGTTGTCAACGACACCCCCCCGATTTATTTCGGAGACTCACCTGGGACAGCTGGCTGACAGGGCCAAGACTGAACTGAAGGAACGACTGACCGGACAAGAGGTTTCTTCCGGCGTTC
>CBDTUG010000006.1:0-13940 GCA_965363555.1 uncultured Thermoanaerobaculia bacterium | reverse complement strand
GTGCATTTGTTCGAAAACAGTTGCAAATATGAGACAGGTGTTCCACACTGTCACCATGATTGATGCACTCGATCCCCGCTTTCATGACATCATTTTCAATACAATTCCACACGGCATCTTCACTGTTAATGCCGATGGGCAGATCACCTCTTTCAATAGCGCAGCGGAGTCGATGACCGGGTGGTCGCGGGATGATGCGATTGGTCGGCCCTGTCGTGAGGTCTTTCGGGCGGGTCATTGTGGAACCTGCTTCTTGCGGGACAGCATTGAAGAGGGCGAACCGCATCGTGATCGTGAGGTCGTCATCCATCGACGAGACGGGGTTGAGCTTCCGGTTGCTGTCAGCACTGCGGGCTTGCGCAATCGTAAGGGAAGAATGATCGGTGGCGTCGAAATGTTCCGTGATCTGCGCCAAGTTGACGCCCTGCGAAAGGAACTCCGCGGCACCTATACCTGTGACGACATCGTGTCAAAAAGCGCGGCTATGAAAGAAGTCCGGGACCTCTTGCCGCTGGTTGCCCGAAGCGACAGCACCGTGCTGATCGAGGGCGAGCCTGGAACCGGCAAAGAGCTTGTCGCGCGAGCCATCCACAACCTCGGCGCCCGCAGTGCCGGCCCCTTCGTTGCCGTCAATTGTGGCGCCTTGCCCGATACCATGGTCGAGGCCGAGCTCTTTGGTCACAAACGGGGCGCCTTCACCGATGCCAAGCAGGACAAGCCCGGTCGATTCGCTCTGGCCGAGGGCGGCACGCTTCTGCTCGACGAAGTTGGCGACATTTCATGGAGTGTGCAGGTCAAGCTGCTGCGGGTGTTGCAAGAAAAAGAGTACGTTCCTATCGGCGGAACCCGGTCTATCAAAGCCAACGTTCGTATTTTGGCCGCGACAAACAAGGACCTATCGAGAGAAGTCGCCAACGGTCGATTCCGTCAAGACCTCTTCTTCCGCCTCAACGTTGTTCGCATCGTATTGCCACCACTGAGATCTCGATGGGAAGACATCCCAATCTTGGCGCGCCACTTCATCGATCGATTCAACGCCCTGCAGGGAAGGCGTATCACCGGAATCTCGGAACGGTCCATGGCAGCCCTTGCCGCATATGTCTTTCCGGGTAACGTGCGCGAGCTTGAAAACGCTATCGAACACGGGTTCGTTGTATGCGCAGGTGACACCATCCGATCTGACGATCTTCCTCCACATATACGGGGCGGACAATCCCTGCACACTCAAGCACCGAAAATGCCTGACATTGTTTCGAGCCGCCTCGATACCGCCGAATCGGCCGCCATACGAGAAGCCCTCGACCAGCACAACGGCAACCGAACAATGACCGCCAAAGCGCTCGGCATCAGCCGCAACACCCTCTGGCGAAAAATGAAGCGCCATGACTTGAGTTGAATTCACTGTTGTTCAGTTGGAATGGGCGACGAGCGCCTGTATGACTCTGAGGAAGACGGGGAAAAGGTGCCAGGAAAAAACTAGTGTTGTTGGTCGGGCGATTGGTGAAAACGTGACGCGGTCGCTGTTCAGGGGCGGCCGGTGATCGCCTTCGCCAGTACCTCCGCAGGATGAAGGCAGACCCGCCCGGTCAGATCTCTCACCTGGTGGCGGCAGCTGGTGCCGGCGGTGACGACCAGGGTGTCTTCCGGAAGGGCGTCGATCTGTTGAATGAGCGGTTCGGCCACAGCCCGAGAAAGGTCCTGGTTGCACAACATCATGCCGAAGGCGCCGGCCATGCCGCAGCACCCGGTATCGAGTGCTTTGGTCTCGAGGCCGGGCACCTGAGCAAGAAGGCCAGGTAACGTCCCCGCATCCGCCAGGGCCTTGGCGTGGCAATGGCCGTGAATGACGGCTCGCGCGTCGAGACTGTCCAGCGGCAAAGCCTCCGGGTCGTTACCAAGGAGGCCCAGCACGAAATCCTCAAAAAGAACGCATCGCTCGGCGATCTCATCGGCGCCCTCAATCTCGAACTGCCGGTACTCGTCGACGAAAGTTGACCAGCACGACGGCTCGAGGAAAATGATCGGCGCCTCCTCCATGGAGTGCAAAAGCGCTACGTTGTGCCGCCCAAACTCGCGAGCCTCTTCCAATAGGCCTCGACTGACCGCGGGGCGACCACAGCAGCGACGGCCCTGGGCGAGGATGACCTCGAAGCCTGCTGCTTCAAGCACCTCGACGGCCGCTCGACCAACATCTGGCTCGTGGTAGCGTACCCAGGTGTCATCCCACAGAATGACCCGACCACGACTGCCTCTACTGCGACCCGTTCGCCGGTCGAACCAGTGGTCGAAGCGCTGGCGGGCGTAAGACGGCAAGGACCTGCCGGCATCCAGTCCCAGCATTCTCTGCATCAGGCGCCTGCTGATCCTCGAGCCGATGACTGCGTTGGAGAGGGGCGCCATCAACGAGCCGAATTTTCCCAAAAGGTCACTCCGGCCAATCACACGGTCTACAAGCGATGGACCCTGCAACCGGTGGCGGGCCTGGAGGCTCTCGGCCTTGAGCAGAGCCAGGTCGACCCCGGCGGGACACTCACGCTTGCAGGCCTTACAGGAGAGGCATGAGCCCAGCGCCTCAGCCAACTGGGGGCCGGCCACTCCTCCGTCGAACCGGCCCTCAAGGGCGGCACGAAGAACATTGGCCCGCCCCCGGGTCGAATGCATCTCATCGCTGGTCGCCACATAGGTCGGACACATGGTGGGCGAGTCCTTCCGGCATCCGCCGCAGCCATTGCACTGCTCGAGATTGCCGACGAAGGACCGGTCTTTCTCGACAAAGGCAGAAAGGGAATCGAAGGGCAAAGGCAGTTCCGATCCAGGCCCCAGGCGCAGGTCCCTATCCATCGCCCACCGGCCGGTGTTAACGATTTTGCCCGGATTCATCACACCACGCGGATCAAAGATTTCCTTGACCTCGGCGGTCAATTCGATCAACTCCGAGCCCAGGTGATCAGAAAGAAACTCAGTCCGCGCGATGCCGACGCCGTGCTCGCCGGCCAGGGATCCTCCGAAACGCCTGACCAGGGACGAAGTGGCTTCGGCAACTTCCCGCAACTTTGAGACATCTTCCTCAAGGTGCAGATCCAGCGTCGGCCGAATATGCAGGAGACCCGACGCGGCATGCCCATAAAACGACGTCACTCCCCCGAACTCATCCACGATGGCCTTCATACCTTCGACGAAGGCCCCAAGGTCTTCGGACCGGACGCACGCATCTTCAATGATCGTCGTCGGCTTGGCAGGGCCCACACAGCTGGTCACCAGCGACAAACCAGCGCGGCGCAACTGCCAGACCATCTCCCGCTCGGCCTCGTCACCGCAGATAACAATCCGATCACCGAGGCTCATCTTCGCCAACTCGGCCAAGGGATCATCGACATCGTCAAAGAACTCCACCAGCAGCAGACTTTGACAGGGCCTTTGGTCCAATTCCAGAAGGGAACGAGCGCCGTCAAACTCCAGTCGACCCCGACTCTGGCCGAACACCGGCAGATCCAAGTGCTCAACGGCCGCGGGTTTCAGTCGGGCCAACTCCGGCATAGCGAGCATCGCCTCCGACACGGACGAGAAACAGACGACACCGAGGCCCTTCTGGGTCGGGCGGGGCACCACACGGAGAATCGCCGAGGTGATCAGGCCTAGCGTGCCCTCGCTCCCGGCGATTAACGCGACCAGATCCGATGGGTCGGTGAGGAATCGATGAAAGTCGTAGCCCGGGCGGCTCTTGATAAGGTTGGCGGGAAGACGGCTTTCGATTTCGGTCCGCTGTTTCACGACAGCCTCGGCCGCTTGGCGCCTCAGGGCCTCAAGATCGTCCCGACCTCGGCCAACCCACGCAAGACTGCCGTCCGCCAATACGACCTCGATGGCTTCCACGTGATCCGCCGTAGTTCCGTAGACCGGCGCGTGGGCGCCGGAAGAGTTATTGGCGATCATGCCTCCGAGGGTCGCCCGCGATGACGTCGCCACGTCCGGGCCAAACCACAGCCCATCGGGCGCCAACACCCTATTGAGGCGATCAAGCACGACCCCGGCGCCGACCCGAATCATCCGGCTCTCGCGGTCCAGCGGTTCCATCGCCCTCATATACGGTGAGGCGTCGATGATCAGCCCTTCACCGATTGCGCCCCCGGTCAGGCCGGTGCCCCCTCCACGAGGCGTAACCCCAATTCCTGCCTCGGCCGCCGCCCTGACGACAGCGGAACACTGAATCGCATCCTGTGGCAGCGCCACCGCCGAAGGTTCAACCCGGTAGATCGATGCATCGGTCGCGTAGAGCACACGGTCGATGTCACCCACCCGTATCTCGCAACCGCTTCTCTCGAGAGCCTGCCGCTGAGCGAAGGTCAAAGGCATCATCGGTTGATTGTAGACCGTTCCCATCGGGAGGCCGGAGTGACCCCACAACCCTGGATCTCGTCGCCGGTTCCTGCTTCCCAACCCCAGGCACGCCCCGTCCAAGATGGGCGCTCTTGGGTTTCGATGTCGGCGTTTGCAGTGTCCCGGTCCAGACTCAAACTCGGATCCCAGTCTACAATCCGGCCAGGACAAGGCCCCAGTTGGCGAAGAGAGCAACCGCCAACAGGATTAGGCCACGGTCGAGCCATTTGCCCCCCAGTTCAATGCTCTCTCGCCATCGCCTGATCGACATCCACAGCGCATGACGAATGGTCTGCAAGGCGACGTAGAGCATCACCATCCAACCGAGGCGGTGGAAACCAAGGCTCTCCCCGACGGCGCCCCGGCCCAAAGCAACCCAGGCCCTGGTCAAGCCGCAACCGGGGCAGGGTGTGCCGGTCACCCGTCTGAAGGCACAGGCCACGGGCAGGTCACCCATCTCGAAGGCCGGCCACAGGGCTTCCAGACCGCCCAGAACGACGGCGATCAGCAGCGCCCCGAAGCCCAGCGCCAGCAAAAGACCGTGGGATGAGGTCGCGACCTCGTCCCGATCAACACTCTCAGAATCAGCCAAATGCCTTCTTGACGTCATCGTTGAGCAGTACGACCAACGCCCAGATTCCGAAAGGAATGCCAATGCAACAGATGGAGAAACAGGGGATCAACGAGAGAATCGCTGCGGTCATCGCCAGACCGTAACCCTGCAAATCCTTCATCTTCATCGCACAGTAAAAGATCAAGGCCGCGCCAACCAGGGTGAATACACCCAACACGATGGTGAAGGTGCCCGACATCAGAGGGGCCAACCATTCCATGCCCTCCATGCCTTCGAACTGGGACAGGTCACCGGCGCTCATGAAAGATATACCCAGAAGATTGGCCAGAATGCTCAAAATCTCCAGTACAAAGGTGATGCCGGCAATGATCATCATCGCGAGGGCCGGCCCCTTGACCTTCGACAGCATGTCGGTGCGATTGGGCCCTGAAGGCGGAGACATCGGCGGCTGCGTTGGCGGTTGCATGGTCGGCGGATCTGCCGGCGGTGGCGGGGGGGTCGGGGTACTCATCATCGTTTCTCCTTCAATGTGCTTCTTGTACGCCAACCAGGATAGCGCGGTTTCAGGTGGAGCTCTACCCAAGATCTTCCGGCCTGAACGCCATCGGCAACAACTCCCCAACCGAGGTTTCGACCCGTTCGCCGCCGGGGTTGACCAGCATGATTGGAAAATCACCAAACTCGGTCAGAACCTGTCTGCAGGCGCCACACGGCGAACCCGGAGGGCAAACATCGGTCATGACTACGAGGGCCTGAAATCGCCGGGAACCGTCGGCAACCGCTGCAGCGACGGCATGCCGCTCGGCACATACCGACAGCCCGTACGATGCGTTTTCGACGTTACAGCCACTATGAACAACTCCCTGGTCATCCAGCAGAGCAGCACCAACCAAGAAGTCCGAATAGGGTGCATAGGCCATCCGGCGCACCGCCGAGGCCTTTTCAATCAAAACGTCCCAGTCGATTGTCATGGCATGACTATAACCCAGAGGCACGGACAGCAGGCAGCGTCAGATGGCAGGGGCAGACCGGCCCGCCCTCGGAACTCGGGGTGGAAAACCCCCGACGGGACGTGCCGTACACAGCTTCTTCCCCCCGGCAGCCCTCCTGGTGACGGTGCGATTGCGGGAAAAGCTGTGTGGGGCAATCCCCGGCGAGCGCGTTGGCGAACGAGTCTCCTAGCTACGCCGTAGGCCGCCGAGGTCCTTTCCCGGAGGGGCGGTGCCTTCCCGATGCGAGAAATGTCGCCCCTCCGGGAATGGGCCGAGCGGGAGCGATACGCGGTCGTTTGAACTCACATCGATCTCAAAGCGCTCCCGAAGGCCGGGGTTGGATCTTGAACTCCTAAGCATATGGGCGCAACCAATTCTGTCGGCGACGCTGCGACCTGCCCCTACCGCCTCCGTGACGACGAGCTCCCGGACTTGCCACTCGAAGAAGAACTGCCTGATGATCTCGACGAACTCCCTCCAGAAGACCGCGAGGGGGACGAAGCACGTGGAGCACTCCGTGAAGACGACGATGAGGACCTCGAAGGCGAACTGACCCTCGGTGCGCTACTCGTTGAACCGGACGACCGGGATGGTGCACTCCTGCTGCTTCCGACCGATCGAGAGGGCGTCGAGGCTCGCGGTGATGGCGCACTCCGACTTCCGCTCGAGGTACGAGGCACGACAGGCGACCGGCTGGACCTTGAACTACTGGACGAACCGGTCCTTGGAATGACGACTGGCGACCGTGTCGATGGCGCACTCCGCGACTGACCTGCCGTCGATTGCCCAGTCGTGCCGGAACTCCGGGATCCAACAGTAGGCTCCGATCCGCTCACAGGGCTTCGGGCCGAAGAGGTAACCGGGGGCCGGCTGCCACCGCCAGACAGGGAGCGGCTGGAAAGAGACGACGGCACTCTGGCGGATGGCGTCACCGGAGCCCTGCCCGTGCTGGGCGCCAGAGAGCGGCCCGACGAGGACGAAGGCGCCCTAGTCGATGGGGAGGACCTTGCGCCCGACGGCCCCGCAACACTGCCGCCTGCTGAGCCCCGGGGCGATCCCGACCCAACACCTATACCGCCAGGATACAGATTCGATCTGAAGAGATTGCCGCCCGACGATCGTGCACCGCCCTGAGCCGAAGCATCGTATGACAACTCCCCCGATCGCGGGGTCGACGCCACTTGAGCCGGTGTTCGTTGATTCTCCGGTGACGTCACCCGCATAGACGACCTTTCGGTGGTCATCGCGCCCGCCACCCGGGGCGTCACGGCTTCCAGAGCCTCCGTCCTGCTGAGAGAATCCGCTCGAGAAACGACTCGCGTCAAATCTGCCGAGTGGGCTTGTCCTCTGCCCTCAAACACCCGGGCCAGTTCGGTCGCAGGGGTCGCCCGGCGGGGCGAAGCCGTCACCAGAGGCTTCGAGCTGATGACGGCCATTCCGTCGCGATCAGCCGGGGTTCTCAGTGGATCACCACCTGCCCTGACGATGCGGCCGACCCGCGGGCTGGCGAAATCACGCTCGGAGACCACCGACCAGGCGCGACTGTCCAGGGACGTTCTGCGCGCTCGTCCCTCCATATCCAGTACCAAATCTGAGGCTCCGACCGCCCGTGCAGTCCTTGGTCGAGCGGGGGAACCCCCACCACCGTTTCCTGGAGGCACGACATCACCCCGCGGGGGCCCAACTGACCCGCCGCCGTGTGGCGGATAATAGCCTCCGCCATGGCCAGGGTAATGCCCCCCCCAGCCCCAACCGTGGCCCCACCACCATGAGGAGTACCAACCGACAGGACACCAGCCGACATAGCCCCCACCGTAGGACCAGTGCACCCACGCCGGGCTCCAGGTCCGTCCATAGTGCCAGACCCACCCGTGAGCCGCGGAGTTCCACCAGGATCCGTAGTGGTAAGGCAACCATCCCCACGGCTCGTAGGCCAACCAGCTCCAACCAACGCTGGTCCAGTACCAGCGGCCGGCGGTATAGGGGCGCCAATCAGAATCTACCGTGGGCTGCCATGCCCAGGTCGCCGAGCTGTCGAGGTAAACCCAGGTGCCGTAGGCGTCCATCTGGGAGGCCTCGCGGGCATATTGGGGATCGACATACTCCGCACTCCGGCCGGCGCCGATGCCCCTTCGGGCCTGAACCCAGCGGGCAAAATCGTCCCGGTCGGTCAGGCGGCTATCGACCGACGAGACCCGACCTCCACCGACTTCGGTCGCGGAAGTCGCCCGCAGGGTGACACCACCCGCCGGCGTAACGGCCTCGGCGAGGCCTTCCCAGACCTCGACCCACAAACCACCGGTCCGCAAAACTTCGACTCTGAAGACTCCCGGTCCCTGAAGGTATACCGTTTCCGAAGCACCGTCGATTCTGGTCGGGTTCAGCTGCTCGACGGTTGCCGGCAACTCCAGCATCATTGCGCCGTCGGCAAGAAAGAGGACCGTGCGATCACCTCGAGTATCCCGACTGAAGGCCACCGAGTCCAGCGAAACGGTTGTGTACTCATCCATCCACAACATGGTCCCGTCGGCTAGAATGACCTCCAATCGCGCCTCGCGAGCGGTGTCCAAGCGGTCTCCGCCCACCAGCGGCATATTGATGACGGCTTCAAGAGTTTCCTCGCCTCCGGCCGGAAAGACGGTTGCGTAGCGTTCCAGATAGGCGATGTAGCTCAAAGAGGTCGGATCGTCCTCAACCGAGGCCACTCCCATCAGGGGTGTCATCAGTGAAAGGGTTACGATTGAAACGGTTAAGAGGTTGCGATACATGGCGACCTCCTTTCTGATCCTGGATATTGCAAGGAGCGTTCCAGATGACGCATGACCCGTCAGAATCGCTCAGATTAGGATTTTCCTGAGCTCTGAATCCAACCCAGTCGTCCGGGAAGATGGATCTTCGGATGTTGATCGGGAATGTACACCTTGTTGGGGCTTTGAGGCGCCTGAAAGACTGAATAATCGGGAAGATCAACCGGAACGTCGCGAATACTGACTTCCATTTGAATGATCGGACGAAATTTCTCTATTGTCTTTTTTGCACCCAACACAACCTGCTGTTCTGCACCTTCAACGTCAATCTTGAGGTAGTCAAGGCGATCCAGACCCTCCCAGACCATCAAATCGTCCAATGCAACGACCAGCGTCGGCAAACACGATGCCTGCTCGTCTCGTTGCATCAGGCTGAACAAATTAGGCTTCTTGAAATTTCTCCACAGCGTGCCAGGTGCGGTGCGATCCCCTGCACAGAAATTTCGCAATCGAACGTTTGTGAATCCATTGACCGAAATACTGTGGCTCAATACGATCAACACATCAAGAAAGGGTTCTATCGCCAGCACAACACCATTTTTCTTGGAATAATGTTGAGCGGCCTTGATGGTGTATATACCTGTGTTGGCACCGATATCCACGAAAACACCAGACGGCCCCAAGAATTCTTCAAGATGCTGGAACTCAGGTTCGATCGAGTCTCGAAAGACGTAGACACCGCGACCCCCAAATCCTGCGCGGTTCTTGCCGAAGACGAAGGCGCCGTTGGCCAGCCGTGTTCTCAGGAGCCATCCCCTTGGAGTGAGAGCGACACGAACCTTCCTCAGAAGCAACCGCATTAGATTTACAGCTTTCGGATCCGGTCCATCTCCACACTCTGCTGCTGTTGGCGGACCTTGATCAGGGTTCCGGGCGGGTAGAATCCTGACCGCAACGTCGCGTTGGGATAGGTGACTGAGCCCGGCCCCATCAATACGCCGGGATTGAGCACGGTGTTGCAGCCAGTCTTGCAACCGTCACCCAGAACGGCGCCAAATTTCCGCAAGCCGGTGTGGATCATCTGGCCGGCGGCCCTGAAACTGACCTCACGCCCGATGTTCTTGACGTTGGAGAGAATTGTGCCGGCCCCGAGATTGACGTCACGGCCCAGGAGAGAATCCCCGACATAGGCCTGATGAGGCGCCTTGGCCCCGGGAAAGAGAACTGAGCCCTTGACCTCGGAGTGCGCCCCGACAAGGCTTCCCTCGCCCAGGATCACGTTCTCCCGAACATAGGCGCCCATACGAATCTGCGCCCCGTCGCCGATGACGGCCGGTCCGACGATCACCGCTCCAGGCTCGATCCGGCAGCCTTCACCGATCGCTATTCGATCGCCCAACAGGTGCACGCCCGGATGAAGATCACTTCGAATATCCCAACAATCCCAGGCCTCGAGATAGGCCTTCAGGCGATCTCCAAGAGACGTCCACGCACCCTCACCGGATTCGAAGAGATCACCATGCCGGAAATCCCCAATTTCAAAAAAATGCTCGTGACTGAAGTCATGCATGCTGCTCATTGTATCGGCTCCGCTGGGCTAGGCCACTGCACTACCAACACCGTCTGGTCGTCGTGGGCCTGTTCACCGCCGGAAAATGCCGAGACTTCTTCAAAGATCCTCTCGACCAGGGACTCTGGATCCAGATGTCGTGAGCCGACGACAAGCGTTTCGAGCCGGTCCATCCCGAAATCGATTTCACCCACGCCATGCGCCTCGGTGATGCCGTCCGAATACATCACCAGGGTGTCGCCCTCGCGGAAATGACAGAGACCGGCTGTGTATCGGGCATTGGGGAACGGTCCCAAGGGCAAGCCACCGATCGCCAGCCGCTCGATCGCTCCCGAGGCCCGGATCAACAGGGCCGGGGGATGCCCCGCGCTGCAATGGATCATCGTGCCGTCGAGATCGATCTCGGCCAAGAAGAGGGAAACGAATTTGGTCGCCATTCGACTGCCGTAGATGATGCCGTTGAGTCGCTCCAGGGTCCGGCCCAACTTGTACTCTCGAGACAGACCCATGCGCAGACCAGTGAACACATCGCGGACCTGCAGGGCCGCCGGAAGGCCATGTCCCGTTGCATCGGCGACAACAACTCCAAAAGCCGTTTCGTCCATCGGGATCAGATCGTAAAAGTCACCGCCGACAATCTCGGCGGGCAGGCTCCGCGCTGCTACTACAAACTGGCCCGGCGCTTCCATGTGCCGTGGAAGGATCGAGGTCTGTATCTGACGAGCCTCTTCCATAATCCCCGCCATGCGTTCCTCTCGGAGCTGCTGGTTGATCGCCAGCCGGACGATGTTGAGAGTGGAGACAAGGTCTTCCCGGTTGTCCTCATGCGCATCGACGTCGAAACTCAGGATGAAGTTTCCGCCATCAACGACCGCGGTAGCGAAGACCTCCCTCGTGCCCAGCAAGTTCTCAAGACCGGGGTCCAACTCAGGGTCATCCCGGTGCATCACCAGCGCCCCCGTCTCGAACAGCCGTCGAATCGGGGTGTAATCGGGATCGACCCGCTGTCCCAAAATCGCAGCGCCCGCGCCTCCGAAAGTCGCAACCAGTTCATACGCCTCGTCGTCGAGGTGATAGATGCGCCCGCCGACCAGTCCCAAGTCGTCGGAAAATGAGTTCGCTAGAAAATCGGCCGTTTGCTGAATGGTCTTGAGTGGCGTCGATCCGGCCGCAATGGTCTCCAGGGCCCGTTCGATCCGGTGATACAAAGAAATAGTCCGTCTCGGCATGACTGAATCATGTCACGAGGGACCGAATTCGACAAGGCCGCGACCCGGCGAAGCCGGAGACAAAAGGAACCCGACCGGTCCGCCGGGTAACAGTCCCAGGACGCAGGCAGCAGGTTTCAGGAAACACAACGCGCTCGTCGAACTGAGACCTGCAGCCTGAGACCTGCAACTCCGTCTCGCATTTTCCAATTTGTTCGAGCGGGGGTTCCTCTCAGCCTATCCGCCCATCTGCGAAATATTCTGCCGGAAGAAGACCTCGGCGTAACCCCAGCCGACTTTCGGACAAGAACTCGGTGTAGAATACCCGACCGCCGACGCTCTGTGTCGGCCTGGAGGAACCATGAAAAAACTGACCCTGATATTCCAACTCGGCCTGATAACCATCATTCTCTGTGCCATTGCCGGCTGCACCGGCCAGGAAACACCGATTGCCGCAACGCAGGCCGCCGTTTCCCCCACCCAACACGGAGATGTTCAATGGGCCCAATCCTGGGATTCCGCTCTCTTCAGGGCCCGCTCGGAAGAAAAAGTCGTTCTGGTGACCTTCTACGCCGATTGGTGCATCTGGTGCAAGAAGCTCGAGGATACGACCCTGTCTGACAGCGCGGTGGCCTCTTTTTTGGCGGAGAAAACTGTCCCCGTACGGTTGGACGTCGATGGCGCAGGAGAGGAGCTCTCGGACCAGTACAGGATCGATGGACTGCCAACGGTTCTGGTGCTCAACAATGACGGCACCGAAATAGGTCGCATCCCCGGTTATTTGCCCCCCAAAGGATTCCTGGAAAGAATTCGCTCCTTCGTCAGCTAAGCCAAAGAATCCGGCCCTGCCGGATTTTTTACGCCGTCTTCACACGCTCTTAACATCGCCATTCTGAAATCCCCATGGGCCTCGGACGGGCTTCGCCGCCCTCCGAAAACACAGGCACCGGGAGGATTGAATGAAAACCACGAGCGCGTTTCTTGCCCTGGTATTTATAGCGACGACCGCCATTCTCATCGGCATCAACGCCAACGTTGCGGCCGACGAACTGGATCCCCTGCTCCGCCTTCTGGTCGCCAAGGGCGTCATTACACAGCAGGAAGCCTTAGACCTCCAGGCGGAGTCCGAGGCCATCGAGAAGGCCGAAGCGCCGGCGCCTCCGGAAGCCGAAACGCCTCCCCAGGCAGCTGAGAAGAGCTACCCCGCCTGGATCGACCGCTTCGACGCCAAGGGCGATATTCGGCTTCGCTACGAGGGCTTCAGCCAGGACGGCAGTTATGATGACGACCGCCGCGACCGATTCAGAATTCGCCTCCGGGCCGGATTTGAAGCCACAGTGACTGACTGGATGAAGGTCGGACTTGAGATGAGGAACGGTGATCCTTCCGATCCGGTCTCCAACAACACCAGCTTCGACGGGGGGTTCCAATTCAAAGAATTCAATCTGGCCGAGGGCTATCTCCAGATCCGCCCCAACAGTCGTTTCGGCCTGATCGCGGGAAAATTCGACGCCACAAAATGGTGGACGGTCTCGGACTTTCAGTGGGACGACGACGTCACGGTCGAGGGTCTGATGACCAATTTCGGTCTCGCCTCCGGCGACGGCGCCTTCAAAAGTCTCGATCTTGTCGCCTACGGCTATTTTCTCAACGAAGAGAAAAATGGCCCTGATGCCAACCTTTACGGTGGCCAACTCCGCTCCACATTCCAACTCGGTGAGGACAATTCACTCAAGCTCGGCCTTGGTTTCGACGCATGGAACAACCCCCAACAATTGGTCGACATGACCCTCAGCGGAGACCTCAAGGGCAACAAGGTGACCAACCTCCTCGACGAGAACGGCCAGTTGCTCAGCGACTTCGACATTCTCAATTTGTTCGCCGAATACAAGAATTCAGTCAGCAAAAAGTGGCCCGTCAAATTCACTTTGTTCTACTACAAGAACCTTGGAGCAGAGGGAATCGGAGCCGACAACGACACAGGCTATTTCGGCCGAGTCCAGGTTGGAGACTACAAGAAGAAATGGCAGATGGCCGTCCGATACTCCTACTACTACTCGGAACCTGACGCGCTGTTTTATGTCTTCACTCAATCAGATACCGGCCGCGGTTCGGACGCAGAAGCCCATCGATTCGACCTTCGGCTGGGTTTCGTCGCCAAGTCCTATTTCAATTTCACCTGGTACAACACCAAACCCGTTTACAAAGAAGACGAGACCATCGACCGCTGGCAGCTGGACTACATCGTAAAGTTTTAAGAATGAAGGTCACAGGTCAACAGGTCACAGATCACTATTGCCTTCGCAAAGGGTGGCGCAGTTGCTTGCTTCATGAGACCTGTTTCCTGAAGCCTGTCCCAAACCCACTCCGATTCATTTAACACAAAGGAGATCCCATGAAAGCGATCATCACATCCTTGATCCTGGCCATGGCCGCTATGCCGGTTCTTGCCGGCGGGCCGTCTATCGACCC
>CBDTUG010000005.1:0-14099 GCA_965363555.1 uncultured Thermoanaerobaculia bacterium | reverse complement strand
GTCGATGTGCTAACCGGCATTATCAAGGCAAATTTCCCGTGCCGCGTCGCCTACAAGGTTCGATCACGACATGACTCCAGGACCATCCTGGACGGCATCGGAGCTGAACACCTGATCGGCCGGGGCGACATGCTCTACCTGCCCCCGGGCACCTCGAGCATCATGCGAGTCCACGGTCCAATGGTGACCGAGAAGGAAATCGCAAGCGTAGTCCGCTACATCAAGCGTTTTGGTAAACCCGAATATCAGAAGGGTATTCTCAGCCACCAGCCCCTCGGCGGCAACGACCGAGGATCCGGAGGTGGAAACAAACCCACTGATGGTGCAGAGCCCTTCGAGGATCCAATGTACGACCAGGCTGTGAAATTGGTCGTCACCGAACGCAAGGCTTCGGCCTCGCACATCCAGCGGCGGCTGCGACTGGGCTATACGCGATCCGCACGGCTGATCGATATGATGGAAAGCGAAGGAATCGTCGGACCCGCCGCAGGTTCGAAGGGCCGGGAAATCCTGGTGCCCGAGAACTATTTTGCAGAGGTCGATGAAACCCACGCGCTCAACGGCGACGATGAACCAGGGGAGGCTTGAGATGGATAATTTCGAATTTGTTGGACTGGATATGCTGACTCTCGGCGCCCTCGGAGCGGCTTCGGCACTTCTGATTGTCCTGATCATCAGTTTCCGGTCCCGAGGCCGGGTTTTCTGCCAATACCTCAAGCACATGAGCGGCATCGACCTCAACCCGAAAATGGTCAACCGCGTTTTTAAGACCAATGGCAGGGCAGGAGTTCGGGATCTTCTGATCGACTTGATCATCCAGGAGGACCTGGCCGATCCCTCACGGATCGTAACTCCGGGCAGCAAGCCGGAACGTTCGATCTACGACTCCGGTGTCTTTGACGGCTGACCGGGTTATTCTTCCCCGATGGTGAGTTATGCGGGTTAAGGTCCTTCCGGACCATGTCATCAATCGAATCGCTGCTGGCGAGGTGGTTGAACGTCCGGCGTCTGTTGTCAAAGAGTTGGTGGAAAACGCCGTAGACGCCGGAGCCGGGCGTATCCACGTCGAACTCGCAGCCGGTGGACGCTCGCTGATCCGGGTCAGCGACGACGGCTGTGGCATGAGCCACGACGACGCTGTCCTGGCTCTGGAGCGACACGCCACCTCCAAGTTGCACACAGCCGAGGATCTGGACCGGATCACAACCCTGGGTTTTCGCGGCGAGGCCCTGCCGTCGATCGCCGCCGTTTCCCGTTTTCGTCTCTCCAGTTGCGCCGACCCGGCCGACGGAGGCGTCGAAATCACGGTTGAGGGTGGGCGCATTCTTGGTGTGGAAGGCCGCGCCCGAGGCCGGGGAACGACTGTCGAGGTCCGAGACCTCTTCTTCAACACACCGGCCAGGCGAAAGTTCCTCCACGCCCCGGAGACCGAGTTGCGGCACGCACAGGACGCGGTAGTCGCCATGGCCCTGGCCAGACCCGAAATTTACTTCATTCTGTCGCACGGAAGCAGGACTCTGATCGATGCTCCACCGTCAACTTCCCTGGACCAACGTCTTCGGGACCTCCTTCGTCGAAGGGGCCTGGGAACCGTGCATCGTTTCGAGGCTGAGGGCGGGGCCCTGAGGGCCTGGGGACTTCTGGCGCCCGGCAAGGGTTCCGGACGACCGCACATGACCCTGCTGGTCAACGGGCGGTGGGTCCGAGACCGCCTCCTTGTCGGTGCGGTCAACCGGGTCCTGCGAGCGGCGGGGGCCGGCTTCGGAGGATCCCGGGTGGTCCTTCTGCTGACCGCGCCGCCTGATGCTGTTGATATCAACGTTCATCCTGCCAAGACCGAGGTTCGTTTTGCGCGCTCCGGCGCCGTTTTCAGCCTGGTTGAGAGAGCCCTTCGAGGGGTCATCGCCACCGGCCAAGGCCAGGTGGACATTCATCGCTTCGACAGCATCGGAGCCTCGCCAACCTCCCACGCCGCCGAGCCGGCGACGGTGGCATGGTCCGCCCCCGCATTCCCGAACGGCACCGCTCCCGGCCCGTCTCTCTTTCCCCACCCGGTCTATCACACGACCCAGGGCGAAGAAAGAACGGATTCAGAACCACGTCTCGGACAACCGGCCGAAGCAGGGCATACGACAGGCGCCAAGGCCGGCCCCTCCGACACACCCTTCGGCCGCCTCATGGGCCAGTACCGCCGGTCCTTCATCCTGCTCGAGGATCAGCACGGCCTGGTGATCGTCGACCAGCACGTCGCCCACGAGAGGGTGCTCTACGACAAGATCCTGCGCCAACTGGACGGGGAACAGGCGCCGTCGCAGCGACTGCTCACGCCCTTGCTCCTGGAGATGGACGAAGCCCTGGCGGACGCCCTGCCGCGCCTAGGCGAGGTCCTCAGCCGAGTGGGACTCGAGGCCGATGTCTTCGGCCCGGGAACCGTAAGAATCTCCGCCCTGCCTCCGGATCTGGATGCCCAGGGCGCCGGCCGCATGGTCGAGGAGATCCTCGAACGGGCCACAGAACTTGACGGCATTCCCGAGCGGGTTGCCGAAATCCTCCGGGAAGAACTGGCCGCATCCTTGAGCTGCCGGGGCGCGATCAAGGTCAACCACGGCCTTGCTGAAATCGAACAACGGGCCCTTCTCGACGATCTGGCTCACAGCGACAACCCCTACCGGTGCCCTCACGGGCGTCCAATCATCCTCCGCCTCGGCCAGGAGGAGATGGAACGACGACTTGGGAGACGATGATGAAGAGGGAAATCTGGCACTTGACCGAGGGCCTGGTGTTCATGCACTTCGCTGTCTATTTCCTGACCTCGACCGGTCAGGGAAGTCTGGAGGCATTGGCCCTCCTGCCTGGTGCGGTCGCCGCCCGGCCGTGGACTCTCTTCACCTTCCAGTTCATGCACGGCGGCATGATTTCCTTCTTTTTCTCGGCTCTGGTGCTCTGGATCATGGCCCGTCCTCTCGAGGAACTCTGGGGCTCGCCACGGTTCCTGACCTTTTATTTGATTTCGATCGGGGGTGCCGTGGGGACCGCCCTCCTGTTGGGCGCACCCCTGGCCGGCGACATTTTCTTGGCCACCTCCCTGCTCTTCACCTTTGCAACCCTCTATCCCGATACCGAGTTCCTCCTGTTCTTCATTCTGCCGGTCAAGGTCAAGTATCTAGCCGTCGTCGGCGGAGCGTTTCTGGCCTTTCAGAGCTTCGGCTACGGACTGGTGGTCGGCGCAGCCAATTTCGCCGGCATGTCCGCGGGCTACGTTTTCTTCCTGGCCACGAGACGTATGCCCACCCGACAAAAGATTGCGTTTGAGATGAAGAAACGGCGATCAAAAATCGAGATCTCGGCAGAAAATACAGCCACCGAGGGACGCAACCGCCTGTGGGATCCACGGGTCATGCAGGCCGAAACCGAGACCCGTGCCGCCGGTGAAGTTCCCGCCGGTCTGCAACCCCTACTCGAAGAACTTGATGCCGCGGTCGACTCGACAGTCACCGTCTGCGCCCCGGAAGACTTCGGCCACATCGACGATGAGACCTGCCGTACCTGTGCAGGTTATCCCGAGTGCGCCGCCAGGGCTATTCGGGCGGCGGCGGTAAAGAAGGAATAGCCGCAAAAAGGAACAGGAAAAAACGCAGAGACGCGGAGACGCAGGGAAAGAGGGAGGGGATAAACCCCTCCCCCACGAAACCTGAGGGTATGGCCCCACGACAGAATCAAGTTGGCTAACCGTCCTCACCCTACCGTTCAAAAACCGTCTTCAACTCGCTGGAGGAAAACATCGCCGCCGGCGAAATGACCGACTCATCCAGGCGTAACGACTGACCGAACCTCTCAGAAACCTTTTCCCGAACCACAGAATCCGAAAGGTCAAAATCACCAACCGTCTCCAGAGGGCCAATCTCGACGTTCAACGCCCGCTTGAAGATCTTCCACACCAGTTCCGAACAGTACATCCGGTCATCCGACCACTCGAACTTCAGGTCGTAGTGTTTCCCTTCAAATCTTCGACCAATCTCCAACATCGACCGCATTGCCTCTGCAGTTGAGAGTGCCTCCGTGTCTTTCAATCGTTTGACGACACAATGACCACCCTCGCCCCGTTTGATCCACTTCTCCAAGGGTGTTGACCGGACTCTGCTCACCGCCTCGAAGACAAGAGGCTCTCCATCAAGGACATACACAACCCCCATGTGGCTGTACTTCGAGCCGGTCGCCCTTTGAATCGCCTCACTCTGAGCCGAAAGCGACGTCTGAAAAATAATGTCTCCGTTTTGCGGCTGAAAGGGCTGGTTTTGGAAAATGAAAAAACCAGTGATTAGGAACCAGAAATTGAACATCATCCCCTCCGATCGGTTGCGTCTTCAATACCAGGATCGTTGGAAATGATGACTTGAATATGGCAACGCCAAGGCATTTCGATGGAAGAACGGTGTCCCGATTATTCGAGAGGAAATACACGGTCTCCGCGGGTTCGGAGGGGCTTCGACCGACGCTGCCCCGGCCGCCGTCAAAGACTACGCGACCAGTTCTTCCCCAGACCGCACCAACCGAACGTACGCCCCGTCCAAGGTCATCAGCTCGTCATGCGTGCCCTCTTCGACGATGCGCCCGGCCTCCATCACCAGGATTCGGTCGGCCCGCTCGACCGTCGACAGACGGTGGGCAACAACGATGACCGTGCGCCGTTCGAAGATCCGTGCCAGGGCGTCCTGGACCAGTCTTTCAGTCAGGGTATCGATGCTGGCGGTGGCCTCGTCAAGGATGACGACCTCGGTGTCGTGGGCCATGGCCCGGGCAAAGGTCACCAGTTGGCCCTCGCCGACCGAGAGGTCCGTTCCCCTTTCCCTCAGACGATGACCCCACCCGACACGTTCGACCAGTTGATCAACGTGAACCATATCTGCTGCCCGTTGCCTCTGGGCCTGATCAATCACTCCATTGTCCAAATCGACGTTGAATTGTACGGTCTCGGAAAAGAGTTGTGGATCCTGACGGACCCCGGCGACCTGGGCACGCACATCCTTGAGTCGCAGAGAACTCAGTTCCCGGCCGTCAATTGTGACCGAGCCGGAGTAGCCGGTGTAGGCGGTGTCCAGCAGCCTGGTCAAAGTCGTCTTGCCCGAACCCGTCGACCCTACCAGGGCAACAACCTCGCCCGGTTTTATTTCTAGGTTGATGCCTCGCAAAACGTCTTCGGCATCCGGTCGATAGCGGAAGCGCAGATTGGTGCAGACAATATGGCCACCGACGGTCCCGATGGCCTCGCCACCCTCGTCCGTTACATCAACCTCACCCAGAAGCTCGAGGATCTTTTCGAGCGCCGCACCACCCCTCTGGAGGATGGCTACCTTGCCGGAGAGCTCTCTCAAGGGTCTGAAGAGGCGGTCCAGGTACTCCAGAAATGCCACCAGAAGCCCCGCCGACACAGCGGAGCCGAAAGGTAATTTGAAACCCCATTGTGCGGCGATCCCTGAGCCATACCACAGCATGACGGCGACGCCGATCGAAGCGACGCCATCGACCAGAGCATAGATAAACGCATCGTAGACATTGGAGCGGGTGGTCAATCGCCTGAAACTGCCGTTGAGGTCATCAAATTGCGCCTCCGCTTCGGCCTGGTGCCCGTACAGCTGCACCACCTCGACTCCATCGACCCTTTCGGCCAGGAAAGCATTGACCGCCGCCAAGGCCTCCCGGACCTGGGTGAAGACCACCCTGAGTTTTTTGCGAATGATATTGAGCACCCACAAGAGCGGCGGCGCCAGCATCAGCAGGACCACCGTCAAGCCGGCATCGAGCCAGAACATTGCCACCAACGTTCCCACGATCATCAAGAGGTCCAGGACAATAGCGATCAAGCCCGTCGAGAAGGCCTCACCGAGGGCGTCGACATCGGAGGTGGCCCTGGTCAAAAGGCGACCTGCAGGCTGCCGATCGAGAAAGGACTGTTTCAACGACAAGAGCCGCTCGTATACCGCCGAGCGAAGCCTGAGAATCGTCCGCTGCCCGCCCCACGCCAGAGAGAGAACGTAGAGGGCCTCCAATACGTAACCCGCCAGAACCGCACCCAGATAGAGCAAAGCGATCGTGCCCAATCCTTCAGCCATCCCCGGCACGACGTGGTCGTCGATCACCGTTTTCAGCAGATAGGGCTGTACCAGGCTGAGAAGCGCAGCCAACGGCGTCAAAGCCAGGGCCACGGCAAAGGTCCAGAGGTCGGGCCGCATGAAGGGCCACAACTGCCTGAACACACCGCCTGCATCCGGCCGCTTCATGAGGTCTGCTCGACTGCCGATGCCGCCCCAGCTCGCTGAGCCAACCAGGTCTCTCGGTAAATGCCCTGTCGCTCAATCAGCTCGTCGTGCCGGCCGACATCGATCAGACGGCCCCGATCCAGGACCAGCACCACATCCGTTCGCCTGAGCGCCGAGAGCCTGTGGGACGCGATCAACACGGTCGGCCCGCCGTCAGCACCGCCAAGAGCCTCCAAGCTGTCGACCAGCCCGCTTTCAGTCGCATGATCAACGGCCGACAGCACGTCGTCCAAAATCAACAGATCACCCCGCCGGTAGAGGCCACGAGCCAGAGCAACCCTCTGCCGTTGGCCGCCCGACAGCATGATGCCCCTTTCACCCACAATTGTGTCCATACCGTGTTGCAGGGCCTCGATGTCCGGCTCCAGGGCTGCGGCGGCGACCGCCCGTTCGATGCGCTCATTGTCGGCATCACTTTCGAGCGCCACGTTTGAGGAGATCGTGTCGGAAAAGAGAAACGGGCGTTGGGGCACCACCGCCAGACGCTTCCTCCACGCAGAAAGTGCGAGATCCATCACATCGATCCCTTCGATGAACACCGAGCCTCGCGGAGGTTCATACAAGCGGGCCAACACGCTGAGAAGCGTGCTCTTTCCGCTCCCCGTCCGTCCAAACAGCCCGACCATCGAGCCTGCAGGCAGGTCCACAGAAATTCCCTCAAGCACCTGCCGGTCGGGTTCGTCGGGATATGAAAAATTAAGATCCCTGATCGAAAGAGCCGGCCCTCGGCCTGCCTCGACCTCCACTCCAGGACTCCCGTCAACCTCCGGCTCGGGAGCATCGAGCAATTCGAAGATCCGCTCCAGAGACGCCCTGCCGCGGGCCAGAACCGAAAGCAACCACCCCATCGACCGCAGAGTCGGCAGCAACACGGTCAGAAGCGCGGCAAAGGCCACCATCTCCCCAACGGTGATCGTGCCCTCGATCGCCATCGGACCGCCGACAGCCAGGAGCATGAACATCGCCACCCCACCGGAGAGAACCAACAACGGCAGAGCCAGCGCACGGATCAGGGCCAACTGGATACCGGTTTTCAGCCACGCCTGATTCCGCTCTTCGAACCGTTTTACAAAGGCTCGTTCAGCGACAAATCCCTGGATCGCCGCCATGCCCTGGAGGGTTCCAAGAACATGCTCACTGATCTCACCCAGCTGTTCCTGGGACTGTCGACCGAGCACGAAAACACGACGAATGCCAAACTGCACCGCGCCGACCCCAATCAAAATCGGAACCAGGGCTGCCGCTGTCAACCATGGAGACAACGAGACCATCTTCCAGCCGACCAAAGTTACGGCCATAGTGACGTTGAGCACCTGGAGACCACCGAATCCCACCAGGGTCCGGACCCAGGTGACATCGTTGGAAGCTCTGGAAACAACATCTCCGCGAGTCTGGCCCGCATAAAAGGCGGGCTGTAGCCGCATCAACTTGGCGAAGATATCACGGCGTATCAGATATTCCTGATACCTCCCAGGGTTGAAAATCAGGATCCGCGACAAGGTCCGCACGACGATCACTGCCGCACCCATCAGACCGATCGTGACGACGTAGCGACCCATAGGCGTGCCCGCACGCAAGGCATCGATTGCATGGCCGATCTGAAGGGGAATACTGACCGCCATGTAGTTGGTCAACCAAAGAAAGAACCCACCGGTGGCATACCAGCCGAGATAACGACTGCTGTAAATTCGCAGCAACCGAATGATCGGCCGCCGGTCCCAATCTGTCCTCGTCTCACCCATTTTCACCGCGCCGCGCTCCTCCATCTCTTGTGCAACCATATCTCGGCCTTCGCTATTCGCACCTGAGCGTCTTGGCCTCCAGCTATTTTCCATCACAGGGTCATTGATCGACGCTGTCTGGAGATCCGGCCTCTTGGGAAGGATAGTCTTCGCCTGAATGGAAGACTGCCCCGGCCTCGTTAACTTCACGCTCCCCGCCCTGGCTCATCTTGAATATGCCCAACTCAATCAGCCTACTCTGGGCCTTCGCGGGCTGCTCAGAGGGTTGAGTCATGCCGTTCCCATCGGCATCGCAGGCATTCTCGTTTCGATGATGCTTGTCAGATCACGAACGCCGGCCGCTGCGCTGGGGTCCAATCTCCTGGGCGCCGTTTTTGGAGGATGTCTGGAGTACTGCTCGATGCTCTTCGGACTCCGCGTCCTGGTCTACCTCGCTGCTGCGCTGTACCTGATCGCCCTTGTGCTTCTTTCCGTGCGTGCTCAATCCCACTCGAAAGCCACCACCGGCCCAATCTGACAACTGATAGCTGAGCCTCTTGCAAAATTCGTTACGGCACGATGCGGGGCAGGAGCCCCGCGGTCCAGGCCACAGTCCCGGCAGTCCATTTGGCTTTTCTCTTTGTGCCTCTTCGTGCCTCTTTGTGGCTATTTCATGATTTTTGCAAGCGCCTGAGCTGATAGCTCCTATACCATACTGCGGCAATGACTGATCACAGCCCCCTGATCGATACAGCCCTGACCCGCGCCCTGGGCATCGACGTGCCCCTGATCTGTGGCGCAATGTACCCGTGCTCCAATGCGGAACTGATCGCCGCGGTTTCTCAAGCCGGCGGCATCGGCATCGTGCAGCCGATCAGCCTGACCTATGTCTACGGCCATGATTTCAGGGAGGGTCTCCGCCATATCCGGACCCTGACGGACAGGCCGATCGGCATGAACGTCTTAACCGAGAAGAGTTCAGAGCGCTATCTCGAACGCATGCGCCGCTGGCTGGACATCGCAGTCGAAGAGGGGGTGCGGTTTTTCGTGTCGTCCCTCGGCGACCCACAGTGGATCGTGGACACGGTCGAGAGCGTCGGTGGCGTGGTCTATCACGACGTCACTGAAAGGCGGTGGGCCCAGAAAGCGGTCGATGCCGGGGTGCACGGCCTGGTCGCCGTCAACGACAAGGCCGGCGGCCACGCCGGATCTCTGAGTCCAGAGGCCCTTTTGGCAGAAATCGGCGACCTCGGCTTGCCCGTCGCCTGTGCCGGCGGGATCGGCGATGCGGCCGGGTTTGCCCGAGCGCTTTCGATGGGTTACGTCGGTGTGCAGGCGGGAACCCGTTTCATCGCGACCACCGAGTGCGCCTCGCCCAAGGAGTACAAGCAGGCGGTCGTCTCAGCCCATGAAGACGACATCGTCTTGACCCACAGGCTGACCGCCGTGCCGGTCGCGGTCATTAAGAACGAAAGAGTCAGGCGCGAGGGCACCGAGGTCCCCTGGCTTGCCCGACGACTGTTGGCCAATCCTCGCACCAAACACTGGGTGCGGGCCTTCTATTCGCTGAAATCTGTGCTCGGCCTCAAAAAAGCCGCCTCAGGAACAATGTCTCACAAAGACTACTTCCAGGCCGGCAAAAGTGTTGCCGGTGTCACGGCGATTGAGAATGCAGGCGACATCGTACAGCGATGGGCCACGGCAGTATTGCCTCAATAGCGGCGATATCCCTGGTCAACCGAACGGCGCCGTCGAGACGTGTTCCGGATGATCCAAACACGGGAGGACACGGGGGTCCGCCCCAACAAAAATCCAACCGGGCGAAGCTCGAATGGCATGGCCGGATTGGCCCATTCCGGTGACCCTCGCCAAGATTTTGGGCTCAGAATTGCCAACACCTATTCCTTCGGAGTCCCCACGGCTTCGCCGTGGCAGCCCTTCGGGCTGGCGCCGGTTCTTTGCCCACGCTGGACTCCTTCGGAGTCCCCACGGCTTCGCCGTGGCAGCCCTTCGGGCTGGCGCCGGTTCCTACTCAATCGTAATCGGTGGCATCCATACGGTGCCGGGCGTTTCGATATGCCCGGTCCGGACCCACCGCTGAATTGTCTCTACAGCAGCCTCTTCGCCCTTTTTCTTCTCCAGCATCTCTTGCCACCATGGCAGGACCTTGGGGTAGTCCAGCAATCTGACCGTCGCATCGGCATCGATGCCGGCAAGCTTCTTGGCGGCCGCCAGCGCGGTATCAAAGCCGCCCAACTCGTCGACCAGGCCCTTTTCCAAAGCCTGCACTCCGGTGAAAACTCGACCTTCGGCCATTGCATGCACCTCTTCGGTGGTCTTGCCGCGAGAGTCCGCCACCCGCTGGAGGAAATCAGCGTAGATCCGATCCAGTTGGGCATCGATGATCACACGCTGGGGGTCGGTCCAATCCTCGAGATCCCCGTAAATGTTGGCGTTGGCGCCCCAGTCCAGTTTGCCATAGGTGATGCCCAGTTTTTCGGCCCAGAACTTCTCGGTATTGAGATGCCCGCCAAAGACCCCAATCGAAGCGGTCAGGGTGCCCGGGTCGGCCACGATGTGTTGGGCGCCGCAGGTGATCCAATAACCACCTGATGCTGCCAGATTTGACATCGAAATGACGACAGGCATGCTTTCGGCTACCCGGATCATCTCCTGACGGATGATCTCCGACGCAACGGCAGAGCCACCAGGGCTGTCGACTCGGAGGATCGTCGCCTTGATATTCTTGGCCTTACGAACATTCCGCAAAGCCTTGGCGATGGTCTCCGATCCCATAATGTCGCCACCCATGAGAGGGTTCATGCTCTTGCCACTGTCGCCCCTCATGATGCCGCCAATCGCCGTAACGACGGCAATCTTGGCCCCACTCGTAGGCTTCTTGGTTCGGCTGAGATATTTCGTGAGACTTACAATCTTGGCGTTGCCCTCGTCCTTGGCGAGGATACGGTCTCGGAACGCCGTCCAGTCCTCTAAATGGTCAACGAGACCGGCTTCTGCGGCATTCGGAGCACTCATCGGACAGGTGTCGATCAGATGCTTCAGGGCCGCCGGCTCCATGTCCCGCCCGATGGCGATGTCTCCGATCAGTTGATCCATGACTGAACCCAGAAGCCAGGTCATCATCTCTCGGGCGCCCGGTGTAAAGTCGGTTTCGGTGTACATGAAACGCGCGGTCTTGTAGGTGCCGCGTCCGGGAAACTCCGCTTTGATGCCCAGTTTGTCAAAGGTGCCCTTGATAAACGGTGAACGAGCCGAAAGACCGATCAGATTGACGTCTCCCGCCGGATTGATCGAAATTTCGTCACAAGCTGAGGCGAGGTAGTAGACCATGTTGCCCGGCGAGAATTCGCCGGCTGTATCCATATAGACCGCCGTCCACTTGCCCGCCGCGCGAACCCTCCCGAGAAGGGCTCGAATCTCCTGGACCGTGGCAAACCCTCCGCCGACGCTGTCGATTCGAAGGCGAACGCCCCGCACCCGGTCGTCTTCGGCAGCACGCACCAGGGCACGCCTGATATCACGCAGGGCTGTCGGAGCACTGCCGGTCAGTTCGGCGAATGGATCCTCCGCAGCGACCTCGACGATCGGCCCCGCCAATCGCAGGGATACAATCATGTCGCCCGGCAACTTGGTCTGAGCTGCTGCCGCTACCATCATCGCTGCTGCGCCCGCGACCACGATCAGCACCAAACAGCCCAACCCGATAAACAAACCCTTTTTCTTGGCCATCATGCCTCCCTTTTGTACCCGAAGACTATACCTAACCCGGCAAAGCCGTGTAGCTATCAGCCGTCAGCTATCAGTCTAAATATTTTCGGTAGAGCTTCCGCTTTCGAAGCAATTCAGGGGCAGGTACTACCTGGGGCCCAGGATCTTGCTGGTTGTCTCGGCGCCCGGCATGACGATTTTGGAGGCTTCCTGGCGTTGCATCTCTCTCGCTTCTTCCATAAGGGCCTCGATGCCGGCCTGCACGGCCTGTGGATATTTTTCGACGGCCTCTTTGAGGGTTGTCGCCTCAATTTTACCGCTGACAGGCAGGGGGCCCATCTGGGACATGATCTGGGCCTGGGCAAAGAACGTCATGGGGCGCCCAAGGTCACGATTGCCTTCAGTATCGATCGGCGTGAGACGCCTGATGGTGCCAACGCGCAGGTCGGTAATAACTTCTTCCAAATGGAGGTTTGAACTGTCGAATTGGACCTGGTCGAGGCCCGTCTCATTGGGTTGATTCATAAACTTCCTCACAACTATAATTTCCTCACCCCAAGGGTCAGGATCGATTATGGTACACGAGAAGGGGGACATATGGCTGTAAAGATGGCGCGGAGAATGGCGGAGCTTCGAGCGTCCGAGATTCGAGAGATCCTCAAACTGACTCAAAACCCCGAGGTGATTTCGTTTGCCGGTGGCTTGCCGGCTGCAGAAACCTTCCCGGCTGAGGATATCGCAGGAGTGACGGCCCGGGTTCTCTCCGAAGACGGGCCACGGGCCCTGCAGTACTCCCCGACCGAGGGTTTTCCCCCGCTTCGCAAGGAAATCGCAGACCGAATGAACCGCAAGCTCGGCACCAGTGTTGATGCTTCGGGGATATTGATCACCAGCGGCAGCCAACAGGGCCTGGATTTCACCGGCAAGATATTGTTAGATCCCGGCGATGTGGTCCTGTGCGAGAGCCCGACCTATCTCGGCGCCATCAACGCCTTCAAGGCCTATGAGCCTCGATTCGTCGAAATCAAAACTGACGATGACGGCATGGTCGTCTCAGATCTTGAAACCCGACTCAAAGAGATACCCAATGTTCGTTTCATCTATGTCATCCCGGATTTCCAGAACCCCAGCGGCCGCACATGGAGTCTGGAGCGACGAAAGGGCGTCATGGAACTCGCCCGGCGGTTCGAAGTACCGGTCATAGAGGACAGCCCCTACGCCGAGGTTCGATTTGAAGGCCAGGCGGTTCCACCACTCAAGAGCCTCGAGGGCAACGAGTGGGTAGTCTTCCTTGGGACTTTTTCCAAGGTATTCTGCCCCGGACTGAGGCTTGGATGGCTCTCGGCGGCGCCGGAGCTCTTCCAGAAGTACGTCTTCGTCAAGCAGGCGGCCGACCTTCACACCTCCACCCTGGGCCAGATGCAACTCGCAGGTTATCTTGAGGCGTACGGCCTCGACCGCAACGTCCAAGGCGTCATTGACCTCTACCGCAGACGCCGGGATGTCATGCTGCACGCGATGGAGGCAGAGTTTCCCGCCGGCATCACATGGACCCGGCCCGAAGGTGGCATGTTCCTCTGGGTTACGCTGCCCGAAGGCCTCAATGCCCGAGATATTTTGGAGCAGTGTCTCGCTGAAGACGTCGCCTTTGTGCCCGGCGCCCCGTTCTTCCCCAACGGCGGCCACGAAAACACCCTGCGCATGAACTACTCAACCAGTTCTGCCGAGCGTATCGAAGAGGGCGTCAAGCGAATGGCAAAGGTGCTACGGCAGGCAATGGGATAGCTGACAGCTATAATTCCAACCTCTTCACGAACGGTTCATAGGTCATGAAGTCCGCGTGGTGCACGATCCAGGCTTCCGTCGTGCGCGCAACCATGTTGCCCTCGCCGGCGTGGGTGGCAATAATGTGTGTGACAGCGTCAGGCAGGCCGCATTCCATCGCCAGGGAGACCCCGGTGAAGGGATGGCGCAGGTATTTTCCGCGGGCACTTTGGCGGGTGCCGCCCTCGGGAGCACTCTCGTACTCCAGGAGTTTGCCGACATCGGCCAGAATCGCCCCGGCGATCACCGTGTCCATATCAATCGGCAGGGCTTCGCCGCAGAACTCGCTGGTCTTGGCCGCTGCGTCTCGCGACACATGAACCACCAGGCGTTTGTGAGCCATAAAGGTCACGGGGCAATCCGGAACCTTGAGCGTGAAGGGGATCGCCTCGAGGTCCGCTGGTTTCAACGGCGACAGCTCGAAGGCCCGAACCCAACAATTGGTCGTTCGCTCCCGAAGATCCTGATCTTCGATCCATTCCAGTTCTGGCCAAATTCTCGTGACTTC
>CBDTUG010000004.1:0-14975 GCA_965363555.1 uncultured Thermoanaerobaculia bacterium | reverse complement strand
GAATCCGTGGCCTCGTTCGTCGGGCGGGGAGGATCCCGCTTCATGCTCACCTACAACCCGGAGCTTCCCTCGTCGGCTTTTGTGCAACTCCTGGTGACGGTCGATGATGCCAAGCGCATCAACGACCTCCGCATCGCCAGCATCGACTACATGGCGGAGACCTTCCCGGATGCCGAGCCCCAAACCCACCGATTCGTCTTTGGCCCGGCGGGTGGTGCCAAGATCGAAGCCCGGTTCTCCGGCGAAGACCCCGCCGTTCTGCGCGGGCTCGCCGAAAATGCCAAGAGCATCATCCGGCAGGACAGCAACGCCAAGGACATCAGGGACGATTGGCGCCAACGAACAACAGTCATTAGACCGCAATTCTCCGAGGCCGAGGCGCGCCAGGCAGGCGTGAGCCGCAACGATCTCGCGTCAAGCCTGCAGGTCTTCACGTCGGGATCGATAACCGGCCTCTACCGTGAGGGCGACACGCTGCTGCCGATCATCTTCCGCCTTCCGGAAGACGAACGATCGACAGTCGAAGAACTCGAGAACGTGTTGGTGTGGTCATCGACCACCGGCCGCGTGCTGCCGGTCAATCAGGTCGTCACCGAGATGAAGACCGAATGGGAGGATCCGATCATCCGTCGCTACGACCGACGCAGGACCATCACTGTCAAGGCCGATCCCCGGCACGGCGTCGCCAGCCCGGTCTTCGAACGTCTTCGCCCCCAGCTCGAAGCGATCGAGTTGCCGCCAGGCTATGAGATGGAGTGGGGAGGGGAGTACGAGAGCTCAACCGACGCCAACCGCATGTTGATGGCATCGGTGCCCCTTTTCTTCTCCCTGATGGTCCTGATCGTGGTCGCTCTTTTCAACACGACCCGTCAGCCCCTGATCGTTTTCTTGACGGTTCCCCTATCCATCATCGGCGTGACCGTCGGACTCCTCCTGACAAACCAGCCGTTCGGTTTTGTCGCCCTGCTCGGCTTCCTGAGCCTTTCAGGCATGCTGATCAAGAACTCGATTGTCCTGCTCGATCAGATCGACCTCAATCTCAAACGCGGCCAAAGCCCAACCGAGGCGGTTCTGGACGCTGGCGTCAGCCGTCTTCGTCCAGTCAGCATGGCCGCCTTCACAACGGTGCTGGGCTTGTCGCCCCTCGTTTTTGACATTTTCTGGCGAGGTATGGCCGTCACAATCATGGCGGGATTGACCTTCGCTACGGTTCTCACTTTGATTGTGGTTCCGGTTCTTTATGCATCCTTTTATCGGGTTCCCGCTCCCTCGAAGGACGGTGTGTGATGCTTACCTTTCAACTCAGGATTGTTCTTCCGCTTCTCTTTTCTCTCTTGTTCGGAGTGATCGGTTCGGCCACCGCCTCGGAAGCTCTTCCAACCGTTCGCGTCGGCATCATCACCGACGGTCCGATAATGCGCGAACACACCTTCTTGAACCTGATCAAGGATGAATTACGGGGATCCACCTCAGGATCCTTCACCGTCGAGTTTCCGCCCGACGCCACGGTCTACGGCAACTGGGGCAAGGAAGGCAGAGAAGAGGTGGTCGATGATCTCCTTTCTCGCACCGACCTCAACGTCGTCATCGCACTGGGGATCGGGGTCGGCGCCGAGATCTGTGAGCGAACGGAAATTTCAACCCCTGTTGTCGTTCCTTTCCTGTTTCCGAATTGTTCAACTGGATGCTCCCAACAATCTGTATTCCAGACCCGGTCCATCGATATGCGGGACGTGATCGCACGAGACCTCCGCGCCTTCCACGACCTCATCGCCTTTTCCAGAGTCGCCATCCTGCTGGATCCCTCATGGCCGGCAAACTGCAATCTCGACGACTTCAAGCGGCAGTCGGCCCTGCAGGCGGTGACCATCGACTTCATCACCGTCGAAACCGCCGACTCCGAGGTCGGCCAACGGCTCCATCCCGAAACCGACGCGGTCTATCTGATGCCGATGTTTCAGCTCGACGATGCCGCATTTGAAACCCTTGTGTCGGATCTCACCGCGCGCGGTCTTCCTACCTTCTCGATGATCGGTGAAGAGGAACTCGAAAATGGCGTATTCGCCGCCGTCAATACCCGTGCCGCCATGTCCGCCATCGCCCGGGGAACGGCCCTCGATCTGCTGGATGCCTCCGAGGGTCGGGAAATTTCTGACCCTGTCGCACGTGAACTTGGAGGGAAACTGACCCTCAACATGAAGACGGCGCAGGCCCTTGGATTCGATCCGAGTTGGGAGCTGCTGACCAGGGTCCGGCTCGTCCACGATCAGAACTTCTGGCGTGACCGGCCTATCGACCTTGCCACCGCGATGCGGCGAGCCGTTGACGCCAACCTCGACCTGGCGGTCAACGAAAGGCGCGTGGCCGCCGACGCCGAAGAAATTCGGGACGCCCAGTCCAATTACCGGCCGCAATTGAGCATCGGGTTGGGTGGCGCCGTGATCGACGAGAATCACGCCATGGGCGCACTGGGCCAGTACGCCAAGTCGGCCTCGGGTTCATTGACCCTGAACCAGCTGATCTACTCCGACGCGGCGTCTTCCAACATCAGCATTCAAAAGGACCTCCATCGTGCGCGCCTGCTGGATTCACAAGCCCTCCGCCTCGATATCGCTCGGGACGCCGTGGCCGCCTACATGGACGTCATGCGGACCAACGCATTGATTGAGGTCCGGCGGGATCAGGTTGACCTCACCAGTACAAACCTCGAACTCGCCCGTTTGCGCCACACTCTCGGGACCAGCGGAGCCGTCGAAGTGCACCGGTGGGAGGCCGAGTTGGCGACGGCCCGAGCGGGCCTTCTGCAGGCCCTGTCACAACACCGGCAGACCGAACGTCAATTGAGCCGCCTGCTCGACGAAGATCTGACAACCCGGTGGAGCATTCGCGAAGTGGAAATCGACACGTCTCTGGAGACCCTGGGTGGCGCCGAGATGATTCCCCGCCTGGGAGGCGCAACGGGTTACACCGACCTCGCTCTATCTCTGATGAACGAGGGTATCGAACGCGCTCCGGAGCTGGCGGCCCTCCAGACCATGATCGGTGCGCAGGAGCGTCTCCTGACGAGTACCGAACGGGCAAGTTACGTGCCGACCGTTGGCCTCCAGGCGAATGTCGCGCAGGTATTTGCCAAGGACGAGACCAGCGGTATCGATCTGGGTGATTTCGCCGATCTGATTCCCGAGTTGGACGACACGAGCTGGAGTGTCGGAGTTCAGGCCAGTGTGCCGATCCTGACCGGAGGCAAGAACAAGGCACGGCAGGAGCAGACACGACAAGAATTGCAGGCCTTGCGTATCGACCACGAAAACGTGTCGGAGAAACTCTCCCAGCGCACGCTCTCTGCCCTTGATGCTGCGATCGCCTCGTGGTCGTCGATCGAACTACGGCGACAGGCCGCCGATGCCGCCACCAAAACCCTCGACCTGGTCCGCGACGCCTACGTCAGGGGCTCAGCGTCGATTCTCGGTGTCCTGGATGCCCAGAATAGCGCCATCAGGGCAGACCTGGCAGCTCGAACCGCGATCTACGATTTCCTCGACGATTGGGCTGAGGTTCGGCGCTCGGTCGCGAGACTCGACACCACTTCCAGCCGTTAGGTATTTCTCCATGAACCGCCCTGTCGCCATTCTGGCTCTGCTCCTCGTCCTGGCTGTGTCAGTGCTGGTTCCAGTTGGGATCGCCTCGGCCGAAGAACCGGAAACTGGGATTGAGGATGAGTGGACACCCATCCCGTTCAGGGTTCGCGACCTCACGTTTCCAACGGTCCTGGTTCTGGGATTCATGCCCCGCCCCAATGTAAGTCTCAACCCGGGCCAGTGGGTCTTCGAGTTCAACTATTCCGCATCGAACAACTTCCAGGTGAGCAGTGGAGTCGAACACTATCTCCGGGACCGGGGCGGGGCCCGTCGCCCGCTCGACCAGGGTGATATCGACACCATGCTTCTCGAACTCGAAGGCGATCAATTCTATTTCGACGGAGAGTTCAACCTGTTTGATGTCGGCGTGCACTACGGACTGACCGACCACCTGGTGGCCGCCCTCAGGGTCAGCTACCTGACCTACAGCGGTGGCTTCCTCGATGAGACGATCTACCGCTTCCACGACACCATCGGCATCGGCCAGGCCGGCCGTGAGTTCACGGCCCCCGATCATTTCCAGCTCTTCTACATGGATGGCGGCGATCCCTTCATTTACCTCCAACGCCCGACGTCCGGCGGATTCACCGACCCGGTCTTCAGCCTCGCCTACACCTTCCCCTCTTCGTGGCGGGGCTGGACCCTCGGTCTCGAGGGAGGCTTCAAGATTCCAGTCGCAGATGAAAATGTCCTGCTGTCCTCGGGAGGCTTCGACTTCGGCCTCCAGGCAACGGTACAAAAACAGTGGAGGAAAGACGCGGTGGTTCTCAATCTGGCCTATGTCGTCCCGGGAGATTTCGAAGGCGGTGACGGGAGTTTTCGTCCGCCGAATCTTCCGTCGGTCAACGTCACCTATTTGCGCAGAATGGGCCGGCACACAACCGGCATCCTCCAGATTTTCTTTTCCGAACACATCTTCCGCGACGCGACCGATTCGGCCCTTTCTGAGCTTGAGTTCCAACTCGTGCTTGGGGCCAAGGTGGAGACCCTCGGCGGCGTCGTCGGGATCGGCTTAACCGAAAACCTTCTCAACTTCGACAACACTCCGGACTTCGGTGTACATCTGAGCTATGCGATCCTGATCCCGTAGAGGATCCAGGCACCGCAGTGATTATCGACAAGGAAAAAGAAGGCATCTAACCCCATTTTTTGTGGTGTTTATTGGGAATTTCCATTTTCCTTACAGTCTGTCTCTTTGTGTCTCTTTGTGGCTTTTTGTGGCTATTATTCCCTCTCCGTGGCGTTGCCCTCGCCTTTGCACTCGCCTGAATTGACAGCTGAGAACAATTCAGCGCTTGCACCAAACCGACAAACATCGTAGGCTTGCTTTGTCCTTCGGTGGTTCGAAGCGCGGCGACGGTTCGCGCGCACCCCGATCTTCAGCTTCCCTGCAGTTTTGAAATGGACGCGCATTGGGCGCTCACCTGCAAGGCGGCTCCGGCCCGAAACAGGCTGATCTCGTCTGTCGAGTTGAGGTATGGAATGAGCGAACCAGAAAACCCAAAAAACAACGGCCCCAATGACGGCAACAGCGCACCAGGCAACCAACGGGGGAGCTCGGGAGAGGGTCAACAGCCCCAGGGTGACGGCGCACGGCCGAAAAGACGACGGCGACGACCTCGACGACGGCGCAAAGGCCCGGCCGGCGAAGGCGGCGGCGGTGGCGGCGGTGGCGGCGGTGGCGGTGGCGGAACCCTGGGTCCAGTCGAAGGTTTTTTGTGGGTCCGCGACCAGGGGCAACCCCTCCTGGTAGACTCCAAGTCCGGTTTCTTGGCGTCGAAAAACTCGCCTCTCGCCCCCAACGACGTCATTCAGAAATACCGCTTGGAGAGTGGCGTTCGCATTGAAGGTCAGGCAAAAAGCGGCGGTGATCGCCCCAGACTGACCGAAATCACGACGGTCGAGGGATTACCCCCGGAAGAGTATCGGGAAAAGGCCGCGCCCTTTGCCGACCTGGTCTCAATCGATCCAATCGAGCGATTTCAGTTGGAAACCGAATCCGACATGCTGGAAATGCGGGTTTCGGAGTTGATCGCCCCTCTGGGCAAGGGACAGCGCTGTTTGATCGTCTCTCCGCCAAAAGCCGGGAAAACCACCCTACTCCAGCAAATGGCTCATGCGATTGCCGTCAACCACCCCGAGACCCAGATCTTTGTTCTCCTGGTTGACGAGCGTCCCGAAGAGGTGACCGAGTGGCGCCGAAGCGTAATCCGAGGCGAGGTCTTCGCCTCATCCTCGGACCAATCGATAGCCAGCCACGTGCAACTGTCAGAGATGGTCATGGAGCGCGCGAGACGGTTGGTCGAAATGGGCGAAGATGTCGTGATCTTCATGGACTCACTGACCCGGATGTCTCGGGCCTATAACAATATTCAAAAAGGTTCGGGGAGGATTCTCTCCGGCGGCATCGATTCCCGCACGATGGAACGCCCGCGCCGTCATTTCGGATCGGCCCGCAAGGTCGAGCACGGGGGAAGCCTGACGATGGTAGCCACCTGCCTGATCGACACCGGCTCCAGGATGGACGAGGTGATCTTCCAGGAATTCAAGGGCACCGGCAATATGGAACTGGTTCTCGACCGAAAACTCTTTGAAAAACGGATCTTCCCTTGCATCAACATCCCGCAGTCGGGAACCCGCAAAGAAGAAAAACTCTACCCCAAAGACCAGATCGAAAAGATGTACCTGATGCGCCGAGCGCTTTCGACGCTTTCTCCCGCATCAGCCATGGAGCTGCTGCTGCAAAAGGTCGGAGAATTCAAAAGCAATGCGGACTTTCTCTCGTCCCTTCAACTGAAGTAACTGGTGGAACTGATGTCAGCAGCGAACCTGGGGCTGGTCGACAGCAGACTGATCCCCATCGCCACTAAGGTCCTGGCAGGAGACCGACTCGATTTCGACGAAAGCATGGTTGTCACCACAAGCCCGGACCTGCTCGGCGTCGGCCGTCTGGCGAACATCCGGCGAGAGGTTCTGCACGGGGACAGTACCTTTTTCAACATCAACCGCCATCTCAATCCCACCAACGTCTGTGCGGCCTCCTGCGCCCTGTGCGCTTTTTACGTGCCCTGGCGGGAACGGGATCGGGGATGGACCTGGACCGTAGACGAGGCTGTGAAAACTGCAGAAACTGACGTGAATGAAACGGTGTCCGAGCTCCACATCGTCGGCGGTCTCCATCCAAAACTCGGCGTCGATTACTACGAAGATCTCTTCCGGGCGCTCAAACAGCGCTTTCCCTGGATCCATCTCAAAGCCCTGACGATGGTTGAACTGGACTTCCTGGCCTCGGTTTCGCGAATTGAACTCGGAGAAGTGATCGACCGTCTGGCCGCCGCCGGTTTGGACTCCTGCCCAGGCGGAGGCGCCGAAATTTTCGATGCCGAAGTGCGGGCCCAAATCTGTGACCACAAGACCGATGGGACACGGTGGCTCGAGGTCACCCGCGAAGTCCACGCCCGAGGCATCAAGTCCAACTGTACGATGCTTTACGGCCACGTGGAAGAGGCCCGCCATCGGGTCGATCACCTGCTGGCCCTGAGAGAGCTCCAGGATGAGACCGGCGGTTTCCAGTGTTTCATTCCATTGGCTTTCCACCCGGAGAATACGAAGCTGGACCACCTGCCTCCGACCGGGGGTCGCCTCGACCTGCAAACCATCGCCGCATCACGGTTGATTCTGGACAACATCCCCCACATCAAGGCCTATTGGATCATGCTGGGCGAAAAGACCGCCCAGGTCGCCCTGGCGTTTGGCGCCGACGACCTGGACGGGACCATCGTTGACGAACGCATCACCATGGCCGCAGGGGGCGCCGCCGGCGCCGGCATGGCCAGGGAACGTCTGGAACACATGATTCGGGAAGCCGGCCGAACACCGGTCCTCAGGGATACTCTTTACCGAGCGATCGGGTAGGGACCCGTTCCGGCTGGGCCGGAATGGGCAATGTGTAAGTCGCCTTGCAGCCGGACTCTTGTCAGAATGTCAGGCTAACCCGGTTGCTTGTTCTCACCGCTTTCCTGTGAAGAACTGTTCGCCAAATGACTTTGAATCGTCATGGTCGTCGCAGTGGGGATGCGAGTCATTCTGGGGATCTTGACCCTATGGCCATCTTCGGTGCGACGGGTGCCCATGTACATCCATGCCAGCTGGCCTTCGGGGGTCAGTTCCAAGCCCTGGCCACCAGCTGAGTTAGTAATCAGAATGTTTCCGTTGGGCAGGAGTTGATTGGCGCCCATGACGCGAGAGAAGAACAAACTCCGGTCAGGCGGTCCAAAATCCGCAACGACCCTTCCGCTTACTGGATCGAGCTCGATGACTCGAGACCATTCTCGTTCGAGGCCGTTGTCAAAAATCAGCAGGTTCCCATTGTCAATCACTATACCGGAGTGGGGACCGGAGAGTTGCCCCGGGCCCCAGTGCCAGATGAGTTCGCGGGTTCGCCAATTTATGACCAACACTGCATCCTGAGAGCGCGACGTGACGAGAAGATGGTCGTCAGAATAGATCCGATGCTTGGAAGCGAGCTCTGTATTGCCGACTATCTCGAGCTCGTTGCAATGAAGCAGGTCGATCCAGCTCTCTCCATTGTTCGAGCCACGACCCGTGATCTGGAGCGAGAAGTCACTCGTTGGTGCATCCAGGATGTCGAAAAGGGAGATTTCTTCCAGCAAGTGACCCTCGCTGTCCAAGCGGCCGATCGTGTTGTCCCAGACCGCAGCCGTCCGGTCGATGGTTTCGATCACCCTGAGGTCGTAGAGCAGAACAAGCATCTCACCATTGGGCAACATTTCGATGTCGTGGTGGGCCGGCAACCTCCGGTTCCACAGAATATCATTCGACCACGAGAGCTTGACCAGAAAGCCCGACCGAGCCTGCTCACTGGCTGGCTGATCGGTGTCGGATTGGGAACCGACTACCAGAAGACTCCCGTCCAGGCCGAGCACAGCCTGGTCCCAACGCCGACAAGGTTTCAGCGACCACGAGTTGATGATCTGTCCCTCGAGAGTTATTAGCTCTGCTGAACAGCTGCCGCTGTAGATCACCAGGGTCAAACCGGGGAACGCGAGCCGGGGATCAAGAAACATGGTGCCTTCGCCGGGCGCCTGGGGGCGCTCCTCGCTGTAATCCAGATAACCAAGGGCACGAAGCCGTTCGACCTCGTTCTTGCTGATGGTCGCAGTACGAGTTTCGGATCGGTTGTTCTCGGCGGTTGTTGAGCTCGACCGACTGACCGGCTCGTCACCGGTCTGGCAGGCAGGCAGCCACAAGACTGCAATGATCAGTAAAACGCCAAGTTTTGCGGGCTGAGCCAGGTTCCAGGAGTGATTCATGTGAGCGGTTCTTCCCCTTTTCAAAGCCAATCATACCTGATTGTGTGCGCCACACCGACAGTCCACCGTTCATCCAAGAGCGTGCCGGCCAGAGCCTCGGCCAGACGGTCGCGGTTGCAAACCCATCCTGCTCTCCCCCACCTCGCTCTGCCAAAGGCCGAGCAAGCCACCGAGTCACTGCGTGGCGAATTACCCGGCCAGATTGGGCTCTGTATGCGACACAAGACCCTTTGCAACCATCAGTTCGGCGTTGAGCACGGCGGCGCCGGCGGCGCCGCGTATGGTGTTGTGCACCAGCGCCACGAAACGCAGATCGAGTACCGGACAGGCCCGCACCTGGCCGATACTGACGGCCATACCGCCACCGAGACCCGAATGCAGGCGCGGCTGCGGATCTGCCTCGCCGCCCAGTACAACCACCGGGCGTTCCGGCGCGGACGGCAATCCAAGACCCTTCAGCGGACTTCGGAAGCCCTCGAAAGCTCCGAGAGCCTTCTCAGCTGTCGCCGCTCGGGCCAGCTTCACCGAAATGCTGAGCAGGTGCCCGTCGATCACCGGCACCCGGGTCACCTGCGCGCTCACCGTTATCGGCAGGGGCTCGATGACCGAATCCCGAAGACACCCGAAGATCTTTCCAGGCTCCTCCTCCAGCTTGTCCGCCTCACCATCGATGTGCGGGATCACGTTTGAGATGATGTCCATCGCGGGTACCCCTGGGTAACCTGCCCCCGACACCGCCTGCAGCGTGGTCACATCAACCGCTTCGACCCCAAAACGATCCACCAAGGGTTTCAGGGCGAGCGCCAACCCGACGGTCACACAATTGGGGTTGGTTACGATGCATCCGCCGTTCCTGTTTCGAAGGAGCTCCAGGTGGTCAGGATTGACCTCAGGCACCACCAGCGGTACACCCGGATCCATACGTAAGGCTGAAGCATTGGATACCACAACATTGCCGGCTGCAACCAGGGAAGGTTCCATGCGCCTCGCCGTCTGACTGTCGAGGGCAGAGAATAGAAGGTCGCAGCCCTGCACCGCATCCACCGAGACGACCGTCATCCCCGACACCGAACGCGGCAGAGCGGTTGGCTCCAACCAGTGAACGGCATCGGCATAAGCCTTGCCGGCGGACCGGGGCGATGCTGCCAGGGCCCGAATTTCAAACCACGGATGATCATGCAGCAGGCGAATGAGCTTCTGCCCGATGCTGCCTGTGGCCCCGAGAATACCGACACTCAATTTTTTCTTTTCCATTCTCTACCTCCTGTCGGGCCGAGTCTGTCTCCGCCCCGCTGCCGAGCGTCAGCGCCTCGTGCACTATTTCCATTGCCACTCTGAGTTCATCAGTGCTCACCAGAACACTGATCGCACACGGGGTCGAACCGGCAAAGAGCCCATTCACTGTGACCCTTTGCTTGCCCAGAGCCTCGAGGGCTCGACCAATGACCCAGGGTTGCGCCAATACCGAAGAACCGACAAGTGCCAGCAACGAACCTCGGCGGCGTACCATGACGCCGTCGACACGGTGATCTGCCAGCCGGTCTGCAACCGTATCGCCCGCTGAAGCCATCGCCACAAAGGTCCAGGTCCCTTCAGCCGAGGCACGGCTGACCACCAGCAGGTGGTGCTGTACCGCGGCAAGGGCGCGGTCGAGCCTGTCGCCCCATCCCTTGTCCATGCCGTTGGGCCGTTTGAGTTCAAAGACGGCCACATCCTCCACCGCCGCCACGGCCCGTGCTCCTACCGTGTCCCCAGCATCCTGAAGAACCGCAGTGAAACTCCCTCCGGGTTGGTGGGTGTTGCGGATCAGTACCGGGATGTCGCGATCCGCAAGGGCCGACAGGCAGGTAGGATGGAGGACCTTGGCGCCGAAATACGCCATCTGCGCCGCCTCGGCTACGGAGAGAACCTGCAGCGTACGCGCATCCCGCACTACCCGGGGAGGCCCACTCATAACGCCGTTGACGTCCGTCCAGATTTCGACGCGGCCGCAGTTCAAGGCTGCGCCGAGCACCGTCGCACTGAGGTCGGATCCACCCCGCCCAAGCGTGATAGTGCGTCCGTCGGGATCCGTTGCCACGAATCCAGTGATGACCGGTACCGTTCCGGGATCCAACGCCGACACGCGCTCGGCCACGCGCCCGGCGGTTGCGTCGACCAGTACTTCAGCACCATGCAGACCTCGCTCGGCCTCGATCAGTTCTGACCCGTCAACAACCTCAGACCGTACCCCGTTCGCCTCTAAGGACGCGGCCACCAGCGGCGCGGAAAGGCGCTCGCCGGCCGCAAGGATTTGGTCTCTCGTTGCCTGGGGACATTCACCGATCAATCCGACTCCAGTGAAGAGGCGCCCCAGTTCGTCGATGCGGGCGTTGATCACCCGAGACTCCCCGGGATGAATGCCATTCCCGATCAAGGCCAATGCTCGTGTGTGCCGGCTTCGAATGTCTTCCAGGCACGGTTGCCACCCGGTATCACCCGCGAGCACACGATCAATTAACGCCACGAGCCGATTGGTCACCCCAGCCAGAGCGGAGACCACCACCACAGCCCGATCCTCCTCGACCGCTCGAGCCACAATCACCGAGACCTTCTTGAGGCTCTCGGCCGAGGCCACCGACGTACCACCAAATTTAAGCACTCGCATCTCAAGACCTCAGCCCGCCGACCGGCGTCGATCGGAATGCCCTGACATGGCTGTTGAGTTCTTCGGTGTCGATCAGGAAGCCGTCATGACCGTGAGTTGAGAACAGCTCGGCCAGCCGAGCACCGGGCATCCACCGCGCCAACTCGTGTTGCTCTACCGGCGGGTAGAGCAGATCCGAGGTGATGGCCACAACCAGTACTCGCGAACTAATTTTGCCGAGAACATCGTGGTATGCGCCACGTCCACGGCCGAGGTCGTGAGAATCCATGGCGCGTGTCAGCCCGATGTAGGTGTTGGCGTCAAAGCGCTGAACCAGCTTGCTTCCGTGATGGCGGAGGTAACTCTCCGACTGAAAATCCCCGTTGGGGTTCAGGTCACGGCCAAAGCGGTCGCCGAAGTTCTCAGGCGTACGATAGGTGCACATCGCCATCATGCGGGCAGCCGCCAAACCTTGTTCGGGCGGGCAACAGGGCGAGTACCTTCCTTCCTGCCATGCCGCATCAGCTCGAATTGCGGCCCGTTGTGCTTCGGACAGAGCGATACACCAGGGCGAGTGACGTCCGCTGGTGGCGATGACGACAGCCGCTCCGACCCTTTCTGGCACCGACGCTGCCCACTCGAGGGCCTGCATGCCTCCCAATGATCCGCCGATGACCAGGTCGAGCCACCGCACGCCGAGCGAATCGAGCAGAAGTCGCTGAACGTGGACCATGTCGCGCACCGTCACATCCGGAAAATCCGGACCGTAGCTTTCTGGCCTCCCACTTCCAGGCTTGGGGCTGGTCGGCCCGGTGGTGCCATAGCACGACCCGAGCACGTTGCTGCAGATCACAAAGTCACGTTCGGGATCCAATGTCTTCCCCACACCGAACAGTCCAGGCCACCATTCGTCGGCATCCGCAGAGCCGGTCAGCGCATGGCATACCAACACTGCATTGTCCCGCTCCGAACTCAGTTGACCCCAGGTCCTATAGGCCACAGTGACTTCCTCGAGGCGGTCGCTACTCTCGAGCTCAACAGCCGCATCGAGCGTGAGAAAACGAGTTTCCGACGAACTCAGGCTGGGATAACACATGGTTCGACCTCCCCCGCTCGAGCGAAGGCCTGCTCGAAGTCCGCGATGATGTCGTGGATGTGCTCCAGGCCAACCGACACACGGATCAGATCCGGTGTCACACCACCCGCCACCTGCTCGGCCTCCGTTAATTGCTGGTGTGTGGTTGTCGCTGGTTGAATCACCAAGGTCTTCGCATCTCCAACGTTGGCGAGGTGCGAGGCCAACTCCACCGAGTCGATGAAAACCCGTCCGGCCTCGGCGCCACCGACGATGCCGAATGTCAGTACGGCGCCATATCCGTTGTGCAAGTATTTCGTGGCCCGCTCATGCGAGGGATGGCTTTCGAGACCTGGATAACTGACCCACGATACCGCAGGGTTGCCGTCCAGCCATCGTGCCAGGGCGAGAGAATTATCCGCGTGACGTTGCACCCGCAAGGACAAGGTTTCAAGGCCCTGAAGGAACAGGAAAGCGTTGAACGGGCTCAGGCATGGGCCAAAATCCCGCAGGCCCTCCACCCGAGCACGAATGGCGAAGGCAATATTTCCGGTGGGGCTCGAGGGGCCAAAGGCCTCGGCAAAGTTGAGGCCGTGGTATCCCGGGGCCGGCTCCGTGAATGCCGGAAATCGACCGGAAGCCCAGTCGAAACGACCTGAATCGACGATGATGCCGCCGATGGAGGTGCCATGTCCGCCGATCCACTTGGTGGCCGACTGAACGACGATGTGGGCGCCGTGGTCGATCGGGCGGCACAAGAAACCCGAGCACCCGAAGGTGTTGTCGACGACCAGAGGGATCTGAAACTCGTCGGCTAGAGCCGCCAGCTCGTCAAATTTCGGCACGTTGAAACTGGGGTTGCCGAGGGTCTCCACGTACAGGGCCTTGGTGCGCTCGGTGATAGCCGGTACAAAGGCCGCACGATCATCTCCGTTGACGAAGCGGACGCCGATTCCAAGGCGGGGCAGGGCGATTTTGAACTGATTGTAGGTGCCGCCATAGAGGTTGGAAGAAGCGACGATTTCGTCCCCGGCCTCACACAAAGTGGTCAGGGCGAGGAATTGGGCAGCCTGGCCACTGGAGGTAGCCACCGCAGCGGCGCCGCCCTCCAATGCCGCCACCCGGGCCTCAAAGACCTCGGTGGTCGGGTTGTTGATCCGGGTGTAGATATTTCCAAAGGTCTTGAGGGCGAAGAGGTCTGCACCATGATCGGCGCTGTCAAATGTGAAGGAACTCGATTGATAGATAGGCACGGCGCGGGCGTTGGTTCCCGGGGCAGGCGCCTGCCCGGCATGGACTTGAAGAGTTTCAAAGCGGTAGGAGTGGCTGTTGTCGGTCATACGAATCTCCGTATTTCAATCGCCGAGGGGCATGGTTATCAGTTTCTGAATTTCCGGCCTCGTTTTTCATTTTTCGCATTCGCATTCGCATGATCATGGTTGGACCTCCCAGTCCGACCCACGGCCCCAAAAAAACCCGCAACGGTTGTCCGTTGCGGGTTGAGAGCGTGAGTCAAGGTTTTCAATTATCGAATTGAGACCGTCCCGCTCCTTCCCCACACGTGCGGGCTGCACATAGCCATAACTTCGGGGAAACGACGATCAGTTCTCATGACGGGTGCATCAATAACAGGGCGCCCTTACAAATGTCAAGCTGTATGTCACGGGGTTGTCGTCATGAGGGCATCCGTTTGGAGCCGGTGCTGCTGTGAAACCCGCTGTCACCTGGCTCCAAACACCAGATTCGACAGCTCTACGAGGTAGGGGAAAAGCAGCGACTCCTGGCACATTTCGGCCCATTGTGGAGAGATGCCCAGACTCAAGACCAGGAGCACTCCCAAGAGGACAGCTCCGACAGCGGCGGCAAGGCCCGCCCCCAACAGTCGATTCAGCCAACCCAGGTGCATTGCCTTGAGGGTCCGGTCAATGCCCCAACCTGCCAGACCGAACAACAGCAGGGCCGCCAGGACCGGGAGAATCCGACCCAACGCTGCCGCGATCCACAATGGTCCAACGTGTCCGGCCAGCACGACACCAAAATCATGGCCGATGGCAATCGCCAACCAGATTCCGACTACCAGCCCACCGATGCCGAAGACCAATCGGACGGCGCCTTTCCAGAAGCCACTCAAGGCGACACCACCCCACAGGACAACCAGAACCCAATCCAACGGCGTCATGACAGCCTCTTCATGGGGGCTAGCCCGCACTTCTCACCAGTGTCCGGCTGCAAGGCGTGAACCACAACAACCTTCGGCGCTTTCTCGATTCGCTCGCTCGACGTACCGCAAGTATGCCTTCGCT
>CBDTUG010000003.1:0-15686 GCA_965363555.1 uncultured Thermoanaerobaculia bacterium | reverse complement strand
GCCAAAGGCGAGCCCGCCGTCACACAATCTGTTTCGTCCTCTATCGATGTAGTCGATACTCCGAGAGTCAAAAAAATAAGAGTATCCGCACGCTTTGATGAAGAACGAACCCATTCCTCTTAAAGCCATCCTACCAGCGTTGACCACCGGTTGGACTCAGAGGGCGACGATGACGGATCGTCACGTTATGGTCCCCGGCGACGCTCGAACACCGAATGCCCCCAGAAATCCTCCGAAAACTCGAAACCCTCCTCCTGATCCCCACTGACGGTGGTCTGCTTGCCGATCAATCGCCTCCCGGAACTCCTCGGGGTCCTCGGTCTGGACCTTCTGTAGTTCCGAATCTTTTCCCTCAAGGGGCGGAACGAAGGAAGGATCGGATCAGATCGACAACGGTCTCGGGTTGCTCAACGACAACCGCATGGCCTCCGCCAGGTATCACCTTGAAATCAGCCCCGGGAATGATCTCTGCCAGGGCTCCGCAGTCTTTCCTGGGTATCAGCCCGTCCAATTCGGCGGCCACGATCAGAGTCGGGCACCTGATCCGCCCAAAGTCCTCAGAATGGTCAAAATTGCCGGCGGAATCCAGGAGCTTGATCAAATCGGAAAACCAGCGGGACGGCAAGCCTTCCATGGCTGCCCGAGCCGCCTCGCGCTCGTTTTGGTGCTTCTCGAGGTAGCCCTCGGAATAGGCGACCGACTCGAGGACTTCCGCAAGGACTATGGCAGACGCCCCCTCGAGGACCTCCTCGCAGGCCCGTCGCCAGCGTGCAAGCTCGACAGCCATACTGGCGTCGAAGGAGTATGTCGAGGCGATCGAGATCAAGGTCCTGACCCGATCAGGGAAATGGGCTGCAAGCATGGCCGCCACAACCCCGCCGAACGAGGTTCCGACGACATCCACCGAGCCAATGTCGAGATGGTCGAGCAGAGCCACAATGTCGCTCGCATGATCTGCAGGATCAGGATGGGCAGTCCCAGGGGACAGAAGCTGCCCCCGGAGATCGCAGCGGATCACCTGAAAATTCTCCCCAAGAGTCTCCGCGACAGGTCCCCACGATGCCGTCGACATCGCAATGCCGTTGAGAAGCAACAACGGCGGCCCCGACCCGTCCACCCGATGGGCAATCACGGTCACGGTGTCGAGACCTCGATGTCGACCGACCGAGCTTCCATCAACGCCCTAAGAATCGGGAAGAAGGTCTCCGGTCGTTCCAGATAAACGACATGGCCGGCACCCTCAATCTCCATCCACCGGGAATTCGGCAAGATCTCGCAGATCTTCTTCTGCTGCCACAAGGGAATGGCCCGATCCTGGGAACCGGCAACCATCAAGGTCGGGGTGCGGATGTCCAGGTATCCAGCCATGTTGTCGTCCAGCGAGCCAAAGAAGGGATTCTGGGCTTCGGTCAGTCGAATCAGGCAGTGACGATGGTCGATATAGCGGTCAAAAAACCTCTGACGCATAGCGTCCAACTGTTCGTCGCTCAGCTTTGCCACGAAGGCCTCGCCGAAAATCTTCTCATACATGTAGTGGGTGTAGATCTCGAAGGCTTCTGCCGATTGAGTGTAGAAACGCAGGGAGATATCCTGATACATCGAGAAGAGCTTCTCGTGCGAAAGCAGAATCCCGGAAAGCATCAACGTGTGCAACCGGTCCTGATAGAGGCGAGCAAAATCCAAACCGATGAAACCACCGTATGAGATTCCCATCAAGTGGATCTTCTCTACACCGATCTCATCCATGACCAGGGTGAGATGCCGAGCAAACTCCGGAATGAAATAGGGAATGTCATCCTTGGAACTCTGGCCCTGGCCCTGATAGTCGTAGAGGATGATGTCGTAATCATCGACAAGAAGCGGCAGAAAACCGTACCAGGCCTTGGTGTGCATCGCGAGGCCATTGAGCAGACAGACAGTTTCCCGCCCCCCAACTCCGTGATGCTCCCACCAAATCTGTTGGCCGTCGACATCGAGGTGACCTGAACGAAGCGGAACGATCTCTTCAGCCATGGCAGCTCCCCTATCCCTCGTCACCCTCTCTTGAGAACGGTGCACACCGAAGCACAGATGGGGCCACCGATATTGAAGGTGGCGGCCATCTTGGGACTTGACACCTGCAACTCGGATGGAGCCTTTCCGAGGAGTTGCCAGGCCGCCCAACCGACCATGGCAACGCCGGAGGCGCCGATGGGATGTCCCTTGGCGATAAGACCGCCAGAGGTGTTGATGCCGCATTCGCCATCCGGCGCGGCCTTGCCGTCTTTCCAATAGGTCACGCCGTGCCCCGGCTCCGCCTTCCCGATGACCTCGGTTCCCAAACCACCCATGACGGTGAAGCAATCGTGGATTTCGGCAACATTGATATCGTCCGGCTTGGCACCGGCCATCTCGTAGGCCGCACCCATCGCGGTGTAGGCTCCTTTGGGATTCAGCACATCCCGACCGGCCTTGAGCAGGCTGTCGGTCGCCTGTCCATACCCTGCGATCTCAACGCAATCGGCCTTGGCGATGCCAAGCCGAGCGAGCCCTTCCTCGGTCGCCAGAATCATCCCGGCATACCCGTCTGAAATCTGGGAGCAGTCGTAGGTCTTCAGCGGGAGTCCTTCGACGATGTACCGATTGCGCCCTTCAGCGACGGCTGCCTGTTCAAGAGACACCTCGATTCCCTGCATCTGGGCGTAGGGATTGAACTGGGCATTGGCGTATTCCTGGACGGCGATGTGGGCGAAGTCCTCTTCCGTGGCGCCGTAGGTGTTCATGTAGGTCTGCATGACCTCGGCAAAGAGGTGCGGAAAGACGTAGACCTTCCCCTCCCGATCCTCCGGATGGGAAAAGTACCCCAGGATCTCACCGACCCTGGCACCATCCATCTTGCCGACGTCGTTGCGCATCTTCTCGAATCCAAGGGCCAGTCCGACCTCTCCAAGGCCCAGTTGAAGCTTCTGGGCTACGGCAAGAATGGCCTGTCCTCCCGTTGCACAAGCATTTTCAACCGCTTCAATCGGCTTGGCTGTCAGGCCCGGAACCTGGGCCGCCAGACCGGAGACCAACCCCTGCTCGTTAAATGGTGCGCTACCGGCCGCTCCCACGGTTGCAACATCACACACTGCCGGGTCAGCACCTATGGCGCCACAGGTCTCCGTGACGCTTCGGGAGACAATTTCTGCCACACCCATGTCCAGCAGTTTGCCGAATTTTGATTGGTGGTATGCCGCAATATAGATCTTTTTCATGGTTGTTCCTTTCGATGAGCACACTCGCCCAGAGCTGTCACAATCCTTGTTGCTTCCAAATTTTCATGAGTTCGTCCTTGATGACCTTGCCATAGGCCGTCCGGGGCAAATCCTCGAGCACTCTCCATTGTTTCGGAATCTTGTACTTGGCCAAACGATCGGCGAGAAAGGCTGCCAAGTCGGCCCCAGTGACGCTCCGGCCTTCGACGGGAACCACGAACGCTACCCCCAACTCACCCCACGTCGGATCCGGGACGGCCGCAACGGCGGCATCGGCAATGTCCTGATGCTGCAACAGTTGGGCCTCGATTTCCGCCGGATAAACATTGACGCCACCCGAGATGAACATGTCTTTGGATCGGCCGGCCACGAAAAAGAAACCGTCCTCGTCCACATTGATCATGTCTCCGGTGTGGAACCATCCCTCAGCATCCCGCGATTCCGTCGTGGCCTGCGGTTGATTCCAATAGCCCACGCTGACCCCCGGGCCACGGAAACACAGTTCACCGACTTCGCCCGGGGAACACTCCCTGTTCTCGGGATCGGCTACCTTGGTTTCAAGGTAGAGCATCGGCCGCCCGATGCTGCCCGCCTTGGCCCAAGCCTCCTCGTCGGTCATGGTGAAACAATTGACTCCGACCTCGGTCATGCCGAAACCCTGCCGTAAGACCACGCCCCGCTCTCGATAGGCCTCGATGATGTGCCGCGGAAGGGGCGCGCCACCCGATATGAACCACCGAACAGCGCTGAGGTCCGCCCGGGAAAACTCCGGAGCAGCTGCCAAGAGGGTCCAGATCGTCGGCACACCGAGTACCACCGTGCAACCCTCTTCCCGGATCGTCTTCCAGACCTCGGTCGCATCAAAGGCGGCATGAAGGATGATCTTGCCTCCAACAGTGAAGATCGGAATAAGAAAAGCACCGAGCCCGCCGGCATGGTAAAGCGGCGTAAATATCGGGCTAACGTCGTCTGACGAGAGCTGCCAGGCGGCAGCCGTAGTAAAACCGTTCCAGGCCATCATCCGATGAGGAACGATCACGCCCTTGGGTTTGCCGGTTGTGCCCGAGGTATACAAAAGGCAATGAGGATCGTCAGGCAGAACAGGAATCCTTGGAAAACCTGTATTCATTTTCCGGTCGGCAAGATCACCGTAATGCACGGAAACACCGTGAGGCGGCTCATCAAGCGCAACCAACACCAGATCAGAGATCAGACCGGCCAGATCCATGGCCACATCCTGATGTTCCGCGTCGAACAGAAGGACACGTGCGCCACTGTCCTCCAGGATTCCCCGCAATTCAGGTCCGGCAAGCTTTGAGTTCAGCGGCACCAGGATCAGACCGCTCTTCGCAGCGCCGAAAAAACAATCAATGAACTCCACCCTGTTCCCGGAGAGTACCGAAAACCGATCTCCCGGCTTTAGATTGAGATCATCGGTCAGCGCCCCGGCACAGGCAGAGGCTCGGGCATCCAGTTCCTTGTATGTAAAACGTCTTCCTGAAGAGACCTCCACCAAACCTTCGACCTCAGGTGAAATACGGGCCCGTTCCCCAAGAATATCGCCGTGGATCACGAGGTCGCCTCCTCACCTGGGATAGAGGGCGGCGGCTCAATTTCGATGGGTTCCGGTGGAGCCTTGTCGAGGGCCTCGAGGAGGGCCTCAACCACAAGAACCGGACATTCTCGGTGCGGAATATGCCCGCAATCCGGAAGGGTCGTCAACCGGGCCGCAGGAAGGCCATTCAGCATCCTCTCGGCGTAGTCCACTCCAAAGAGTTGATCGGCCTCTCCCCAGATGAGATCAACCGGAGTCGAAACCTCTCCCAACCTCTCATCGAGCAGAAAGGGGCCCATGGAGTCAGCAGTCGCGGCAACTCGAGCCGCGGGGCCGATCGGAATTCGTCGAACGATGTCGTCGAGAACCATGTCGGGAATCGCCTTCGAGCTCGAACCCATCAAGCCCTCCATCGTTTTTCGGGCCTCTTCACGATTGGTTGGAAATAGGCTGACCGTCGGATTGTCCTGCCGAATCGGTCCCCCGTTGAGGGCAACGATTCGATCAACCTGCCCCGGGCGGTCAAGGGCCGTCAAGAATGCGATCCACGCGCCCAGCGAATTCCCGACGAGAATGACGGATCGACCCTCACACGTTTCGTCCAGGATCGCCTCGACACCGGCGAGCACCTGATCCACGCCAATCGGACCTTCTTTCGGTTCAGAATCTCCGTGGCCCGGAAGGTCCGGAACGATCACCCGGTATCGTTCGATCAACGGCGCGATGACCCGAGCCCAGGTACCCGCCTGGTCTCCTGCGCCGTGCAGAAGCATCAGCGTCGCATCCCCTTCTCCACCCTCAAACCAGGTAAGACTCCCGTCCGGGCCTACGGCTTCCTGGCGTGTGAGACCTGCGGCCCCGAGAGCAAACCGGCTGAACCACGCGTCCAGAGTCAACGGTCTCTTGAAAAAGAACCATGTCGCCACAATCAACGCGACGCCGGAAAGAACACAGAAAAAAATAAATACCTTGAGCACTATTCCGACTCGGTTACCCACAATGCCTCCTATATCAGGCGAAAGGCCGCCCCGGCCTGGTTATATCCAACTCCCGATCCGACGAATACGACGAGATCACCTGGAGAAGCAAGGCCCTTTTCCAGGGCATCATCAAAAGCCATCGGAACACAGGCCGATCCGGTGTAACCCCACTTATCCATCACCGTGTGCGTCTTCGTCATCGGAAGATTCAAGTCACCCATTACCTGCTCGATCGTCGGCTTTCGGACCTGGGTGAAGATTGCGAGGTCGATATCATTGAGATCGAACTCACCATTGGCCGCCAGGCTTCGAACGACCATCGGCCAGCCTTCAGAGTTGATCTCCGGAGGATACCTGTCATACATTTTGACGCTTGTTCTGCCCGATCTCACGCCCTCTTCGGTTGCTGGTTCTGCGGTTCCGCCGGCGAGGATCGCCCATTTCTCGGCATACGATCCGTCGGCCCGGAAGGCCGAACATATGAAACCAGGATCCACGGACGGTTCGAGCACCGCAGCCCCTGCTCCGTCGCCGTAGAAGAACACCATTGGGTCGTCAGCCGCGGCCAATTTGTGCATGAGATACACCCCGACCACCAGTACGACCTTGAGGTGGGGGTTCACCGCCATCATCCCGGCGCCGATATTGAGGCCGGTCGGAAACGAGGCGCACGCGCAGCCGACGTCGAACGTCCCGGCGTTCATGGCCTCCAGCTTGTGCTGCAGCACGACCGAGGTCGCCGGCGTGACATAGTCCGGCGAGTCGGTGCCGAGGATGATCAGGTCCACATCCGACGGCTTCTTTCCGGCCCGTTCCAGGGCCTGTCTGCAAGCCGGTAGAGCGAGGTCGGACGTCGCCCAGTCCTCAGGGGCCCACCATCTTCGGAGGATTCCGGTCGAAGCCTCCATCTTGTCGATAAACTCCGCAGATTCGGAGAACCGCTCCTTCAAGTCGTCGTTTGAGACCTCACGCTCCGGGACAAACCGGCCCGTCGCCGTGATTGATGCAAATCGCGTCATATTCTCCTCCGTCGCCTCACGGGCGCAATCATGTTCCGATGACGATGCCTCCGTCAACCGACATGACTTCACCGGTGATCCATGTCGCCACATCCGAGGCTAGCCACACGTACGCCTCTGCGATGTCCCGAGGTTGGCCCATTCGACCCATCGGGGTCTTTCTAATCATGGCCTCGATGACCTTCTCGGGCATGCTCTGGAGGATCTCGGTGGCGACAAAGCCGGGAGCGACCGCATTGACCCGAATGTTGAACTTGCCCAACTCGCGGGCCCACACCCTGGTCATTCCGATGACGCCGGCTTTCGTGGCAACGTAATTTGTCTGCCCAAAGTTCCCGTAAAGCCCCACGACTGACGACGCATTGAGCACTACCCCACCGCCGGTATCAATCAAGTGCGGCACTGCGGCCCTGGTGCAGTTGAATACACCCTTGAGGTTGACGCCGATCACGGCATCCCATGCCTCGTCGGACATCATCGACACAACTTCGCCGTTCTTGTGCTTCACCAACTGCGAGTCACGTACGATGCCGGCGTTGTTGACGACGACATCGATCCGACCCCAGCGATCCCGGACCCTCTGCATGTTTTTGTTGACGGCATCGACATCAGCCACATCCACCGAAAAATAGAGGCCCAGGCCGCCCGATGCTTCGATCTGTTGCAGCAGTTCGTCGGCCCCCGCATCATTGACGTCCCACACCGCCACCTTACAGCCTTCTTCAGCGAAGCGAAGCGCCGTCGCCTTACCGATGCCTGCGGCTCCGCCAGTCACAACGACCACTCGGTCCTTGAGTCCCGTCTCAATCATTGTCTCAACTCCTTAGAAAAATAAATCAGAAAAATGGGGCGCACCGTGATCGATGCGCCCCAATCGGTCTATTTGAAGAACCGGTATTCGACGGTTGCCAAGAAAGTCTGCGGCGTACCGTAGGATCCCGTCACAACGCCCAGTTGCGGAAGGTTGTAGCCGGTCAGGAGGTACTCCTCGTCGGTCAGGTTCTTGGCACTCAAACCGAGTCGCCACGTGGCGTTTGGCGACAACCAGGAAATCCAGGCGTCCAGCAGTCCGAAAGAATCCTGGACCAGCGGCAGAAGTGGCTGTGTCGGGTCCAGCGGATCCGGACCGCCCTCGTTGGTCAGCATGGAATCGTCACGGTAGTTGTAGCCGATGCTGCCTGTGATCAGACCCCTCGAGAGGGGAAAGTCGAAGTTCGCGCGAATGGCTCCGGTCAATTCCGGCGCATTCGTGATGACCTGAGTATCGACAAACCCGTCCTCGTTTTCGTCGAGGAAGGCGTCCGGTTCGGCGTCGAGATACGCCAGATATCCCGACAGGCCGAACCACGAGTTCGAGTTATAGGCGTACTCGAGTTCGAGGCCCTTGATGGTGGCATCGCCGGCGTTGAGGAAATTGCCGAAGAAAGCGTCGTTGACGCCGTCTCCTGTGGAGTCGTATGACTGGAAGGTGCTGACCTGGACATCGGTGTATTCGCCATAAAAAGCGGCTCCGTTGAGTACCAGGCGACGATCCGCCAGAATCGACTTGACGCCGACCTCGAGCATCGTCATGACCTCGTCATCGAAGGGAAGGGCAGATTCCGGGAAGAAGGTGGACTGTGCGCGAACGTTGTAGCCACCACTCTTGAAACCGCGATTGGCCTTGATATAACCCATCAAGTCCGGATTGAACTGGTAATCCAAACCAATTTTGGGCGCCCACGAAGTGAAGGTGACTTCGTCATCGAAATCTGCCAGAACCATCAGGACCTCTTCGTACGTCGCGTCGGTGTTGAGAACGTTGTAGGCACGGCCGTGCTTGGTTTCCCTGGTCGGACGGAGGCCCAGATTGAGGGTCAACTTGTCGGTCAGCTTGATGTTTCCGTCGGCGTAGATGGCGTAGGATTCAGTGCCCACGTCACCGTCGGTGGTGGTGAAGGTACTGCCCACGAAGGTGGCCTTGACCGTACCGCCGGCGGTGCCGTCAAAATAGTACAGGCCAACGACGCCATTGAACCAGTCACTGCCGTTGTAGACCAACTGAAACTCCTGGGTCGTTTGATCATCGAAGTAGACCGGTGACGAATCAACGATGGGCGCCGGAGTCGTGTCGAAGTCGATATTGTTCTCGGCATCTGTCTCTCGGTAAGCAGTAATGGACTTGAAATGCCAATCGGGGTTGATATCCCAGATGAGAGTCATCGCATATCCGGTGGCTTCGGTGCTATTGATGGGTGCCAGACCGCTTTCGGTGTCAAAAAGATTCGGCAGCGGTTCGCACGGCTCGCCCAGAAAGGACGGACACAGGAAGTTCGGCTGCAGCCTGGACAGACCGAGAGGCTCGGCGTCGTCTTCACTTCGATCGAAGTCAAAGTTCACTGTTACATTGTTGGCCGGCAGCCACTGAAGGCCCAGTCGATAGGCCGTCGTGTCCTTGTTGGAGACCTCGCGGCCGGTGTAAAGGTTATCGCCATACCCGTCACGAGTCAGTTTGGCGAAGGCCGCCTTGGCACGCAGTTTTCCAGGCACGATCGCGCCGGAAATACCGGCCCTAATTTCCTGAGTATTGAAGGAACCGGTGTTCCAGGAAACTCGGGCTTCGGTTGTATCCGACATCGCCTTCGTGACGTATTTGATCGCGCCGCCAATTGTGTTCTTGCCGTAAAGGGTTCCCTGAGGTCCACGCAAGACCTCGACGCGTTCGACATCATAAACATCCAAAAGGGCGCCCTGCGCACGGGCAATGTAGACGTCGTTGATATAGAGGCCGACGCCGGGATCCACACCCCAAAGCGGGTCCGACTGTCCAATACCACGCATGAAGGCGGTGAGAGTGGTCGACTGGTTGCGGCCCTGGTAGATGGAGAGGTTGGGAACGTATGACTGGAGTTCCGAGATATCCGTCGCAACGATGTCTGCAAGTTGGTCGCCCGCGACAACGGAGACCGCGATAGGCACCTCTTGCAGATTCTCCTCTCGTCTTCTGGCGGTAACGACGATTGTTTCGCCTTCGAAAGTGCCCTCTTCTTTTTCAATCAGGGTTTCTTCGTCCCCCTCCTCCGTTAGGGTTGCAGGGTCCTCGTCAACAGCCTGAGCCCAGACCGGTTGAACCGGGAGGATCAGCATTCCAAAAAGAACGATAATGAGCGGCCAACGCAAGGTGCCGCCCCAGGGCCTCAAGGTTTCAGCAAGTCTTTTCATGTCCATCTCCTCCTTAAAAAAATTCGCGTTGATGATTGAAAGTCATTCGACCTTCACCCCTACATCAGGGAGCACGCCTTCCATCGGTTGATCCGATCGAGGCAAGAGTCCCAGTCGTAGAAGACGGATGAACTCGGCGACGGCCCTTTTCGGCTCCATTCCAAAATGGCCCGGCATTCCAAAACACTTTTCTACAGTGAAAAAATAAAACAACCAACGAGTCGCCATAATGACCGCCGAAAGCGCGTCAACATCACCCAATTCACCGGCCCGCTTCTTGGCTTCCAATTTTTTACCGTAGACTCGTCTGAACTCTCGGGCCATCACCTTGTAGAAGGCCCGAATGTGCACACCCCTGAATTCGATGACGTCGACGTAAAAGAGCAGGATGTGTTCGGAATTGTCTTCGATGACCTGCTCGATCACTTCGGCCATCTCCTCGAGATCCTCGGGGAAATTCGCCTTCTCGTACAACAGGCGGAGCGGGTGGTCTTCCTTTTGAAGACCTTTCCAATAGTCATCGAGAAGACGCTGGAAGATGGCCTCTTTACTGGGAAAATGATGATAGAGATTACCGACTGACAGGCCGGATTCCTCGGCGATTTGCCGCATCGTCGTCGCGCCGAATCCTTGAGTTGAAAAGAGTGAGAGAGCAGCTGCAAGTACCTGGTCAATGGATGCCTTAGATTTGGCCTCTTGACGGATTCTTGGCACTGGCGCCTCCTTTAAAAAACCGATCGCTTGTTTTGTTTTTATATCGAAGTTTGGATCCTGTCAAGGGCCTTCCGCAATTAATTCTGAACATTCCGGAGATTTCGGGGCTGGCCCTCGCCACATTCTTGTCCTATAATAACCAAACGTTCGTTCGGTTTATGGAGGCCGCCATGTCAGAGCTTGTTATTCCCTGGACCTTTTTCATGATCTATGTCGCAGCGATCCTCGGCCTGACTTGGTGGCAACGCCGAGGCGCCTCCTCGATGCAGGCCTTCGCGGTCGGAAGCCGCAGCGTACCGCCGGTATTCGTCGGCCTATCCCTCGCGGCCAACATGACGTCGGTAGCCACCTTCGTTATCAACCCCGGCTTGATTCACGCTTATGGCTGGGCGGGCATCGTCGGTTATGGTCTGGCCGCTCCCGCCGGAATATTCATCGGACTCATCGTCACGTCCAAAAACTTCAGAAAAGTGGGAGACCGGTTGACCGCCCTGACGGTTCCGCAGTGGATCGGAGACAGGTTCGGGGATCAGAGAATTCGCGTGTTTTTTGGAGCGATATCCCTGCTTCAGATCTCTTTCCTCGTCCTGATTGTGACCGCGCTGGTCCATGTCCTGATGAGCGTTCTGCAACTCCCCTTGTTGGCGGCTCTCCTCATTGTTGTCACCTTTACGTTTGGTTATATCTTGCTCGGAGGCGCCTCCGTCCACGTTTGGTCGAACAGTTTGCAGGCAACCACGATGCTGGTCGTCGCGGTGCTTCTTGTTTTTTCAGGGTGGTCCCTCTTCGCCAACGGTTTCGGAGGATTTGTCGAACAACTGCGATCGGTTGGTCCTCATTATGCTTCCTGGACCAATCCTTCCAGCCTTTTGTTTCGCGATTTCTTCGAGGTGGTCATTGCAAATTTCATCATTGGCCTGGCCATCATCATGCAACCCCACATCATGTCGAAGTCACTCTATTTACGATCCGAGCGGGACGTCAATCGCTACCTTGTCACTGCCATGGTGGCCGGCACGGTTTTTACCACAGTTCTAATAGTCGGACTCTATGCACGCCTTGAACTTGGAGCCGGCATCCTTCCCGACAAGGTTGTTGCCACGTATCTGGTCACCCAGTTCGGTCCGTGGTTACGATCCCTGATCATGCTGGGGGTATTGGCTGCAGGATTTTCCACTCTCGAGGGGGTCGCCCTCGCGCTCTCAACCATTTTTGCAAACGACCTCTACGGCGGAATCGTTCGCCTGCGCGGAGTTAATGAAGCCGATCTGGAGCGAAAACTGCTCAAGGTCGGGCGTTGGTTCCTGGTTGCCCTGGCGCCCCTGACATTGGTCCTCGCGTGGTGGCAGGTGATCAAACCAACGTTATCTGTTGCCATCTTCGCCCAAAACGGCATTTATGCCCTCTTCGCCGCCACCTTCGCACCGGTGCTCTTCGGCATTTTTTCGAAACGGGCGCGCAAAGGGCTGGTGCTCTCTGCAGCCCTGCTGGCATTGTCCGTGCACTTTGGAATGTACTACGGCGGCATCACCCACTATCACAACAACCCGGCAGTGCCCGCCGCCTGCGCCATCGTGTTGTCGACTCTCTTGATGGCGGTGGGGTCACTATTAACAGGAAAAGAGGAATGCGACTCGACTCCTCCTTGTTAAATCATTGAGGAAAGCATGATCCGACATATCCCATTCAATTCCCTTTATCTGGCTGACCATGGCTGGCTCAAGAGCCGTTTTCATTTTTCATTTGCGGAGTATTTCAACAAAAACAACATGCACTATGGCGTACTGCGGGTGATGAACGATGACCTGATCGCTCCACATTCCGGCTTTGGGAAACACCCCCACACCGACATGGAGATTGTCAGCTATGTGCTGCGAGGCGAACTCAGCCATCAAGACAGCATGGGGAATAAAGAAAGCCTTGCACGGGGTGCGATCCAATACATGAGTGCCGGAACGGGATTGACGCATTCCGAGATGAACGAGGGACATGAAGAGGCACACCTGATCCAGACCTGGATCCTCCCCGAAGCAAAGGGACTGCCACCGCAGTACGGGTCAAAAACGTTCGAACCAGGGGACAGGCACAACATTTGGTTACACCTCGTCGGCCCAAAGGGCTCTGAGGCTGCGATTCATCTGTATCAGGATGCCAATATGTTTGCCGGCGAAATCGATGCAGGGAACAACCTGACATTCGACCTGGAACGCGGCCGGCAACTGTTCGTCAAGGTCATGGAAGGGGAAGCGAACATCAACGGTATCTCGTTCGGGCCTGGCGATGCGGCGGAAATCGAGGGAGAACCCCTCAATATCGAAGCCCGAACCGACGCTCACCTGCTGTTGGTGGAAATGGCACAACAGTAAGCCCAGGCAGGAGTAGCATTGCCTACTGCATTGTCTTCAGCGCGAGCACGGGCGACCGTCGTTCGAAATTGAACGTTGAACGTTCGACATTCTCTCACCCCAGCACATCCTCAACCCAGCGGACCAGAATGGCGACCGCCAGCAGGCGCTCTCCGTAATCCGAAGACCCCTGCAGATGATTCCACATGCTCTCTTCGAGCAGTCTTCGGTCCAACCCCAAGTCCTCGACGGTCTTGCTTTTTATGAGCGCATAGACCGGGTCATGCAGCGGGCCCCGGAGCCAGTCGGCAAGGGGCACCTCGAAGCCGATCTTCCTTTTCGGACTGGGGGGTACACCAAGGCGCTCCGCTACTTTTCTCAAGAGGCCCTTGCCCCGAGTCCATTGGGGATCGACTGACAGCAGGAACTCAACAATACTGTGATCAAGAAGGGGTACCCGCACCTCCAAAGAAGCCCCCATCGAAGCCCTGTCGACCTTGGCCAGCATTCGTTCCGGAAGAAAGGTCAGCAGGTCCAGGGCGCGCCACCGGGTCCATTGATCGAGACCCTCGACCCGGTTCAGCAGCGATCGATCCCACGGCAAGTGAAAATCGTCCTCCCCGAGCAATCGGGCCACTTCTTCCGCCGGCCAGACGCCCTGCAAAGCCTGATAAGCAAAATCCATATCCGTGGCACGCATCGCCGACCGCAACTTGACCTTCCACCTCTCGCCCGAAAGGAAACCAGCCGGCAGTCGCCGCATGGCTGCCGGAAACGCAAACAGCGGTTCGATCAACGGCAACGCCCGATGTCGGGGATACCCGGAGAGCAACTCGTCCCCTCCATCCCCGGACAGGGCAACGGTCCAACTCCGACGCGCCTCGGCCGAGACCATGGACGTCGGCAGAAAGGACGGATCGGCAAGAGGATCCCCGGTTGCCCTCCCCCACCCCTGCAACGCGCCGGCCAAATCGTCCGGCACGCAGTCGGCCACCCGGTGTTTCAAATCGAGGGATAGTGCAACTTCGGAAGCAGTCGGGCTCTCGTCCTCACCGTCCGGGAACCGGACAGTCAACGTCTCGGGTTGGGCGCCTTCGGCAACTGCGGCACCGACGACGACTCCCGAATCGACGCCGCCCGAAAGGAAACAGCCCAGGGGAACATCACTGATGAGCCGCTTTCGAACCGACCGCCGGAGCAAACGTTCCAGTTCTTCGACGGCTTCGTCGCGGGTGGTGGGACCAGTGCCTCTGCGTTCGACGGCCGCAATCGGGTCATACCACCGTTTTGACCGGACCCCGCTTTCGTCGGCGAGCAGCAAATTCCCCGGGGACAAGCGCCGAACGCCCCGCACGAGGGTCTGTTCCCCGGCTCCATAGCCCAACTGAATCCAAGACGCCAGCGCCTCCCTATTAAGATCCCGCCGAACTCCAGGATGTTCCAGGAGGGCCGGAATCTCAGAGGCAAAAACAATCCCCCGCTCGACCTCGGCCCAAAAGAGCGGCTTGATGCCAAGGCGGTCTCGCGCCAGGAGCAATTTTCGATTCTCGGGATTCCACAGCGCCAACGCGAACTGGCCGTCCAGGCGCTCCAAAGCGTCGATACCCCAAATACTCAGTGCGCGCAGTACGACCTCGGTATCCCCGGAAGACCGGAAGGACGCTCCCTGCCGTTCTAGGTCGGATCGAAGCTGACGGAATCCGAATACCTCGCCGTTGAAGACCAACGCGGTACCTGAAGGATCGACCATCGGTTGCTCTGCCCGGGCCGAGAGGTCCAACACCGCCAGTCGACGATGGCCCAGAACTACGCATCCGGTTGGATCTTTCCAAAAACCCTCGCCGTCGGGGCCACGGTGGGCCAAGGCTGTCGCCATCCGGCGAACCGGACCCACCTCCGCCCGGCCGTCCCATTGAATCCATCCGCAGATGCCACACATAGAGTGCGCCCAGGGCCCTCGGCTTTACTGGATGTCCTTCTTGTACTTGGCGATCTCTGCGGCCAAGGCCTTGGCCTCTTTTTGAACCTCAGGATCCTCGGCATTCTTGGCAATCTCCAGGACCTTCTCTTCGACGCCGTTCAATTCTGACACGACGGCTGAAGCCGCGGCGGTAGTGTCCATTCCACTGACTGCGGCACTTCGTCCAGCCTGCCGGAATTCCCGCGCCAACGATCGAAATTCACCCCTGAGCTGATTGAGGGTCTGCCCCTCACCATCCCCTGAGCCTGAGGACATCAACGTGAATTCCCCGGTCGTAAAATAGTTAAACGCTACGAGTGCCACGATCACAACAACGATCAAAACGATGATAGCTTTCATCCCAAACCTCCAATATTTCGCACTCCGGCCATTCTACGCAAACCGGGATAGAGCACCAAGAGGAACCGCACAAAAAGGGGTAAAGATGTCAAATAAATCGAAAGGACCCGTTAGAGCACCTCGCAAAGAGCAAGATATTATCCCTTGTATTTCCTTTGCGTCCTTTGCGTCTTTGCGAGAGAAATTTTCTCCTCCGCGCCCCGCGATAAAGCCGCTGTTCAACCGAAGGTGCCCGTTGCTGGCCAAGTCCCTGGCCCAGCGAACGACCCCGGAAACACAGACATCTCGCAAAGACGCAAAGCACGCAAAGAAGAAG
>CBDTUG010000002.1:0-16183 GCA_965363555.1 uncultured Thermoanaerobaculia bacterium | reverse complement strand
CGCTTCAGTTTTACTTCCACCGAACACACCTCCGAAGAAGAATACATAGACTTGACTTGCAAAAAATAACATAAGTCATCACCGTCGTCGAGGCGGTGGAAAAGTAGTGGTTCTCACCGAAGTGATCTTGGGAAAAGAGATAGGACGCAAAAAGGCTGTGGTTTTTTCTGTGTTTTTCTTGTGGAACACAGAGGAAATTAAACATTTTTCACAGTGTTTAACAGGAAACACACATAAAATTCACAGACCCCTGTGAAATCAGGAACCCTGAAAGTGATCGGTGAAAGACGTAAGGGTCTCATCAAAATCCGGATTGGAAAGTCTCATTTTGCCGATTGTCTCGACTGCGTACATGGCGGTAGAGTGGTGTTTGGAAAAGAGTCGGCCAATCTCTGGATAACTTAACTCTAAGATATTTCGAATTAAATAGATAGAGACTTGTCTCGGAAGTGCGATTGATCGCCGGTTGTTGCGTCCTTTGATGTCGGAGACCCTGATTCCGTAATGTTGAGCGACAAATCGGATAATTTGGTTTGGTGTGGTCTCTTGTTCTCCGGGGAGAATATCAAACAGGGCCTGGCGGACTACATCGGTTGTTAAAGGGAGATTTCTCAGTTGGGAAAAGGCGATCGTTCGATTGAGGCAACCCTCCAACTCTCGGACATTGTTTTGAACCTGGCGGGCGATAAAGAGGACCACGTCTTCAGGAATGTCCCAGCCCTGGGCGCGCCCCTTCTCGGTGAGAATGGCACAGCGGGTTTCGAGATCCGGCGGCTGGATGTCGGTCAGGAGACCCTGCATGAAGCGGGTTCGGAGACGTTCTTCAAGGCCCTTGATTTCGGCTGGGCGGCAGTCGGAGGTGAAGACGACCTGTCGTCCAGAACTCCGAAGTGTATTGAAGGTATGAAAAAACTCCTGTTGTGTTTGTTCTTTCCCGGTAATGAACTGGATATCGTCGAGGAGAAGAATGTCCACGTCTCTGAAGGTCTGTCGAAAAAGGTCTAAATCCTTCGTTCGAAGACAATAAATAAACTCGTTGGTGAATAATTCGGTTGTCAGGTAGAGAGTGCGAACAGCTGGATTTTTTTCCACGGCCTTGTGGGCGATTGCGTGGAGCAGGTGTGTTTTACCCAGGCCGGAGCCGCCGTAGATGAACAAAGGATTATAGGTTTCCCCAGGACGCTCGGCGACAGCAGCAGCTGCGGCACAGGCGAATTGGTTTGAAGGTCCGATGACAAACCGGTCGAATGTGAACTGGGGTGTCAGGGGCAGAGTTGGAATCTTTCGGATTGCTTCCTTAGCGTTCGAACTTGAGGAAGGCTGGACGGAATCCAGACGAATCTGAAATTGTCGACCAAAGTGGCTTCGGGCGACGGCTTCGAGATCATTGATGAGATGGTCCCGAATCCAGTCGAGAACGATTGCATTTTCGCTGTTGAGAACCAGGATGTTCTCGGTCTCCTCCCAGGCTTGAAGAGGAGAGACCCAGGATTCGTAATCCTCATCGCCAATCATTTGACGAAGGTGCGGTTGAAGTTCAGACCATTTATTCATCGCCACCCCTGAGCTTATCATCATCAACGAAGGCGGAGAATATTTAATGCGCCACGGAGAGATGCTTGACAGCCGAGGAGACCTGCGTTAATGTTTGCCGCCTTATGTATTTGGAGTGTGATGCGTTATGAAGAGGACATTCCAGCCGAACAACAGGCGACGAAAGAAAAAACATGGATTCCGGCTTCGGATGAGGACCCGCAACGGGCGCAAGATCCTATGCGCACGGCGGAGAAAGGGACGCAAGACCCTCTCGGCCTGAAGGGCCGGGGCTTGCCCCGAACGCAGCGCCTTCGAAAAAGGGCGGAATTCCAAAAGATTTACCGGATCGGCGTGCGGGTCGTTGGCCGGTTTGTCGTGCTGTTTGCTGTTTCAGGACCGGAGGCCAAAAACCGGCTGGGCATTACGGCTTCGAGGAAGATTGGTCCCGCGGTCACGAGAAATCGGTGCAAGCGTCGGATTCGCGAACTGTACCGTCAGAACAGAAGCCAGTTGCCAGCGGGCGACATCGACGTCGTGGTGAATGCCCGGCGAGGATGTGCTGAGGTACCCTGGCAGGAGATCAGGCGCGACTATGCGCGGTGTCTGGCCCGCCTCAAAATAGAGATAGAACAAAGACCACGAGGCGAAACGGCCAAAACCAAGAGGTGACCGATGTCGATGGAAAAGCGAATTCTGATAGCCTTTGTGCTCTCAGCCATCATCTTTGCCATATGGTCCGTGATTTTTCCGCCGCCGAAACCGGTACGTTCGAAGGCGGTTGAAACCATTGCAACACCAAGTGCGACCGTGGCCCTTGGTGAAAATACGGTGAAGGATCTGGATGTCGCCAACGATACGGTCGAAGCAAGCCTCATTGAAGCGACCAGTAGCAGCGAGGCGCGGATCGTCGAATTGGCCAACGATGTAATGAGGCTGGCCTTGAACACCGAGGGCGCAGCGATTGAAGAGTTGTATCTCACGGAGTTTGACAACGCTCAAGGGGAACCGCTGAACCTGGTTCAGAGTGTGGTTCACCCAAAGAGAACCCTGCCGCTTCAGATGGTTTTCGATGGGACTCCGGACCTACGAGTGTATGAGGTTACCGAGGGTGATGACTCGCTGATCTTTGCCTGGGCGGATGGCGCCGGGCGGTCCGTGGTCAAGACGATTTCACTGAACCCTGAAGGATATGGGCTGAGAATTTCCGTCCAGATTTTGGGTTTTGATCGAGAAAGCGCCCTCAGCCTGGGCACGGGCATGCGGGACACCAGCGCCGTTGAACGAGCCAACCGATTCGCAACCTGGGGTGACGTGACGATTGCGACCGGCGACGACAAGGAAGATTATCGGCGAGAGAAGGTAAAAGAACGGCTCGCATTGGCGCCCACCGGATTGCGCTATGTTGGATTTGAGGACACGTATTTTCTCAGTGTTTTTCGGGTTGAGGATGGCGTCTCGCGCATTGTTGTTGAGCCCATTATTTTGGCCGAGATTAATGAGAAGGGCGAAGACGTTGAATTACCGGTCTTGCGAGTCGACCTTGAATCAGTCGGAGGGGTCTTCACTGGGGAGCTCTTTGCGGCGCCGAAGGAGTACGATCTCCTGCAAAAAGAGGGTGGAGGGTTGGAGGAGACACTGCATTTTGGGATCTTCCACCCAATCGCCGTGTTTTTTCTTAAGATCCTGCGATGGATCTATGGTTATGTCGGCAATTGGGGTTGGGCCATTGTCCTTCTGACGGTTGCGATTCGTATGGCGCTCTTTCCGCTGATGCATAAATCAACCGTGTCGATGCGGCGCATGCAGAAGGTGCAACCTAAGGTCAAGGTGATCCAGGAGAAATACAAAAAGAACAAGAGCGACCCCCAGGTTCGGCAGAAGATGAATCAGGAAACGATGGCGCTCTACAAAGAGGAAGGCGTCAACCCAGTCGGGGGCTGCCTTCCGATGTTGGTGCAAATGCCGATTCTTTTTGCTCTCTACACCCTTTTTGCTCATGCTATCGAGCTCCGACACGCGCCATTCATATGGTGGATCGTTGATTTGAGTGCAAAAGACCCGCTGTACATCACGCCGGTATTGATGACCGCGACAATGTGGTTGCAGCAGCGCCTGGCGCCACAGGCGGGAGACCCCAACCAGATGCGCATGATGCGTATGATGCCGCTGGTCTTTGGAATTATGTTCTTGGGATTCCCGGCCGGACTGGTGTTGTATTGGTTGACCAATAACGTTGTTTCGATTTTCCAGCAAGAGGTAACGCTACACATCGTTGGTGAGAGAACACGTCCAGGGAGCGGCCAGCGGTCGCCGAAGGGAAAGAAATAATGGACCTTGCAGACCATCGTTTTCAGGGCAGCAATTTGGACGAAAGCCTGACGGCGGCGTGCGCCGGTCTTCGGGCCCATATTGGGGAAATCCAGTACGAGATCATTGAAGAAGGCGGCGATGGCGTGACGGTCGATGCCCGGGTTGACCCTGTTGCCGTTTTGGGTCTGTTTTTGTCGGAGGCGTTCAAGGCCGGGGACCTCGATCTTCAGGTCAGGCTGGCGCCGGGTCCGGACGCTTTGGCCGGAGACCTCAGTGGCAGTGACTTGAGAACATTGACGGCGGGACTTGGGAAGGGGCTGGATGCGCTGCAATACCTTTGTAATAGGGTGTTGAACCGGCGATTGCGAGACCATGTTCCTGTCCACCTCGACGGCGAAGGCTACAAAGATCGCAGAGCCGTCAAGCTCCAGGATGATGCTGAAGATGCGGCCGACAAGGCGATACAACGGAAGGGTCCGGTGACGCTTGGACCCCACACCCCAGCGGCCCGGCGGGAAATTCACCTTGCCTTGGCCGACGACCCCGAGGTTGAGACCTGTTCTGATGGCGAAGGCTTTCTCAAGCGGGTTGTCATCCGTCCTCTCGGGCGGCGCTGACACCATCGTCGCGCGAGCGACGGCCGCCGGCGCCGGAGCGCTGGCTGTGATTCGTGTCAGCGGCCCAGAGACCGAACGATTGGCCGGGCTTCTGTGCCCTGAGGTCGACATGGGGGCGCCGTGGCGCGCCCGTGTGGTTCAACTTCATGACCTGGACGGGCAGTCTATTGAAGACGCGATTGCGATCCCATATCGAGCTCCGCGGAGCTACACCGGTGAGGACATGCTGGAGTTGTTGGTTCATGGGTCTCCATGGATCATCGAAAGGGTGCTGGAAACCATGGTTTCCGCCGGCGGGCGCTGCGCGGGTCCCGGCGAATTTACCCAACGGGCTGTTGCCAATGGAAAAATGGATTTAGTGCAGGCAGAAGCGGTCCATGAAGTCATTCAGGCAGAGACTCTGTGGCAGGCCCGATTGGCGCGGGAGCAGCTTCATGGAGGCCTCTCTCGCGAATTTCAGGCACTGAAGGAAAAGTTGATTCTATTTTTGGCCGAGGTTGAGGGGTCGCTGGATTTTGAAGAGCAGGGTGCTGTTGTAGATCACGACGCATTGGAACGGGCGCAGGAAGACTGCGTTTCGGGAGTTGAGGCCCTCTTGCACACGGAGGCGGCCGGTGTGCGCGTGCGGGAGGGAGCGCGGGTTGTGATCATTGGGGCGCCCAACGCCGGGAAATCAACGCTCTTCAACACACTTCTTTTGCGGGAGCGAGCCATCGTGACGGAGGCGCCCGGGACTACGCGGGATGTTCTCGAAGCCGATCTCGAGATTGGCGGCCTGCCGGTGGTTTTGGTTGACACGGCCGGAATTCGAGAAGCCAATGAACCGGCCGAGGCTGAAGGCATTCGTCGGGCGGAAAAGGAAATGGATCGAGCCGATGTGATCCTTGAGCTTTTTCCCGCCGGCCAAGGCGAAAGGGCTGCCGGCTCCCGGCAGGAGGAGCGACGAATAACCATAATCAGCAAGGTGGATCTAGCCGGTGTGACAGGTGATGGGGTTCTGGGTATTTCCTGTGTGACCGGCGAAGGCCTGGACCGGCTGCGAAAGGAAATACACGAACGGATCTCAGCCCCCTTGGGATCGATGACCGGAAAGGTGGCAGTTAACGCCAGGCACAGAGGTGCTCTTGTGAGGGCGCAGCGGCAGTTGAAGGGCATTTTGTCCCTACCGAGAGAAGTGGCGGCGTTGGAGATTCGATCGGCCGCGAAGATATTGGACGAACTCCTTGGCTCGGTTGATGACCAGGAGGTCCTGGATTCGATCTTTTCCACCTTTTGTGTCGGTAAATAGGTGGCCCGATGAATACTTGGGATGTTGTCGTGGTGGGTGCCGGGCACGCGGGCATTGAGGCAGCAATCGCCTCTGCCCGCATGGGTGCCAGGGTGTGTGTTGTGACTCTGAGCCAGAAAACCATTGGGCAGATGCCGTGTAACCCAGCCGCCGGTGGCATCGGCAAAGGGCATTTAGTCGCCGAATTGGACGCCCTGGGTGGAGTTCAGGGGTGGGCGGTTGATCGGGCCGGCATTCAATTTAGAAGGCTCAATGCCTCCAGGGGGCCCGCGGTGTGGGGCCCTAGGGCCCAGTGTGACAAGGAACGCTACAGCCAGATGATGCGCCGGCTTCTTGTGAGAGCTCGGGGTATGACCGTTGTTGAGGGGGAAGCGATCGAGGTTCTGGTCGACCGGGGCAACGCGGTTGGTATTCGGTTGGCGACAGGGGACGAAATTCGGTGCAGCTGTTTGATTCTGACCACCGGGACGTTTCTGGGTGGGGTGCTCCACACCGGGAATGAACGTCGAGAAGGGGGCCGGTTTGGCGAACGCCCCAGCGTTGGGCTTGGCTCGAGCCTGAGGGACATCGGGTTGGAGTTGCGTCGCTTCAAGACCGGGACGCCGCCGAGGCTTCATCGAGACAGCCTGGATTACACAAAACTGGAAACCCAAGAGGGGGATGAGAAACCGCAACCATTTTCTTGGAGGTCCCGCGCGGTTCGTAATCAAGCGGTGTGCTGGGTGGGGCGTACCCCCGAGGCCGTGCGCGACATCATTGAAGAAAACCTCCACAGGTCACCACTCTTCGGTGGTCGGATCGATGGTGTCGGGCCACGGTATTGTCCGTCGATTGAGGACAAAGTCGTTCGATTTCCTCACCACAAGGAGCACACCGTTTTTTTGGAACCGGAAACCCTCACCGGCCCAAGCATGTATGTCAATGGGCTTTCAACCTCGCTTCCGGCTGATATTCAAGAGCGTGTGGTTCGTGCGGTTCCCGGTTTTGAAAAGGCCGCATTTCTTCGGTACGGCTACGCGGTAGAGTATGACGTTGTGGCCCCAAAGCAGGTTGGACACGATCTTCAAGTGTCGACGGTTCCCGGCCTATATCTTGCTGGGCAGATTCTGGGAACCTCAGGCTATGAAGAGGCGGGCGCGTTGGGGTTCGTTGCCGGGGTTAACGCTTCATCGTCACTCCGAGGGGGCGCCGGGCTTCGCCTGGGGCGCGAACGGGCCTACATTGGCGTGCTGGTTGACGATCTAGTCAACCGAGAACACCGGGAGCCGTATCGAATGTTCACCTCCCGGGCCGAACATCGGCTGGTCTTGGGGGTGGACTCTGCGCGCGAACGATTGATGAAAGAGGGTGTTCGTTTGGGCCTGGTGCCTGCGGATGTGTTTCACGTGGAACAGGAAGGTTGGCAGCGCCGGCAGACGGTCGCTGCGGCTCTTGAGGCTGGAGCATTGGTGCCAAATATCGAGAACAAGGAAAGGCTGCAGAAGAGCCTTGGGGTGGAGCTTCGCACACCAACAACCTGGGCCGGGTTGCTGCGAAGGCAAGATATTGACACCAGTGTTGCTGCGGATATGGCCCCGGGCCTCGCGGAACTCTCGGAGAATGACCAGACAATCATTATTGGACAACTGCGGTATTCCGGGTACATCGATCGTCATGCGCGAGAGCGGTCGCGGGTCGAGCGCCTCAGGCACATCGAGATTCCTGGCGACTTTTCGTATCAAAGGGTGAGCGGTCTTTCTCGGGAGGTCTTGGAAGAGATGGAACGAGTTCGCCCTAAAACATTAGCGGAGGCCGAACGTCTTGCGGGGGTCACGCCGGCGGCAATGGCACTGATCGCCGGGCGACTGAGCGCGCCGGAACGAGGGTGACGCGGTGAAGGGACCACCATTTTTGGACCTTCTTCAGGGTCGGGCGCCAGAAGGCGCCCTTGAGCGCCTTGTGGCGTACTGTGAGCTTCTTGAGCGGTGGGCCTCACACCACAGCCTCGTCAAGGTCCGTGATCGGCAAGAATTGGTCGATCGCCACATCCTCGAATCGTTGGCGCCAATGAATCACCTTAAAGAAACCGGCCACCTGGTCGATGTCGGAAGTGGCGCGGGTCTTCCTGGGGTGCCGCTTCTTTGCGCGATGGATCAGTGGTCAGGGCTTCTGGTTGAACCCCGGCAAAAACGATGGGCGTTTTTGAGTCTGGTTGTTCGTGAGTTGGGACTTCGTGCAAGTGTCCTCCGGATTCGGTACGAAGCCCTGGATGAGGCCGGGTTCGACCTGGTGACGGCCCGCGCGGTCGGTGGACACGAGCTCCTCTTGGGTTGGGCTGCCGAGCACCTGGCGCCGGCGGGAGCGGTGGCCCTTTGGGGCACCGTCGATGATGCCAAACGCCTTGGTGGGCTCTCGGGATGGTCTGTGGTAAACTCGCCGCTACTCGGCCTCGAGAGAGGCCGTCTTATCTTTTTCAAGGTGTGTTCCACGTGAAACCTCGAATCGTCGCAGTCGCCAACCAAAAAGGTGGAGTGGGAAAGACAACGACTGTTGTCAATCTCGGCGCAACGTTGGCTGCATATGAGCAACCGACCATCCTTGTTGATCTTGATCCTCAATCCAACTGCACATCCGGCCTGGGTTTGGAGGGGGTCACCGACTCAGAAGAGACAAGTTACGGTCTGATTATCAATGGGTCGGACCCCAATGCGATGGTCAGACCAACGGGGTTTCCCCATCTTTCGATAATTCCAGCCACGCCGGACCTTGCAGGGGCCGAAGTTGAATTGGTCGGCATGGTTGGGCGTGAGTTCAGGGTTCGGGACGGCTTGCGGAAGATTGAGAACTTCCGGTATCTCCTGATGGACTGTCCGCCGGCACTCGGCCAGTTGACGATTAACGCGTTGACGGCCGCTGATGGGGTTCTGATACCGGTTCAGTGTGAGTATTTTGCCCTCGAGGGGCTCAGAGAGTTGATGAAGACGATTGAGGAAGTCAGGCGCTTCCTCAACCCCAGCCTGGAAATTGATGGTGTGATTTTGACGATGTTCGACGAGCGCACCAATCTGGCCAAACAGGTGGCGGACGAGGTCAGAGCGGTGTTTGGCGACCTAGTTTTTGAGGCCGTGATTCCTCGAAACGTTCGATTGGCCGAAGCACCGTCTTTTGGACGCCCAATTCATGCCTATGACCTCCGGAGCCGAGGCGCCCAGTCGTATCTGCATCTGGGTCGGGAGTATCTCGAACGGGTGGAGGCCCACCATGGCTAAGAAAGTATTGGGCCGGGGACTCAAGGCCCTGCTGCCTGAGACGCCCCATGCGCAGGGTGGCTTTGCGCTGATTGATACCAACCGGTTGTTTGCCAACCCGCGACAACCGCGCACGCGTTTCGAAACCGAAGCGTTGCAGGCGTTGGCGGCCTCAATTGAAGAGCACGGTGTGCTTCAACCACTCCTGGTCAGCGAAGACGGCCCCGGCCGGTACATGATCTTGGCGGGAGAGCGACGCTGGAGAGCTGCCAAAAAAGCCGGTCTTGAACGGCTGCCTGTCGTCATTCGGGAGAAGGTTGATGGTCAACTCGGGCTGGAGTTGGCGCTGGTGGAAAATCTACAGCGTCGCGATTTGACGCCATTGGAAGAAGCGAGAGCTTATGAACAACTCAGGGCCGAGCGCGGCCTTTCCCAGGCCCAGATTGCCACTCGTGTTGGCATCGACCGCAGCACGGTAGCCAACTCCCTCCGCCTCTTGAAGCTGCCGGAGAAAATCCAGGGTCTCGTCGAAGAAGGCCGCTTGTCGGCAGGTCATGGGCGAGCTCTCTTGGCCTTTGTTTCAGAGGCCGAAATGGAAGAATGGGCTAATCGGGTCGCTTCAGAGGGTCTGAGTGTCCGGGTCATTGAAAGAGCCGCCGCCGCGGCGCGCAAAGAGGGAATGATGCCGACGCGGCGCCCTAAACAGGCCGAACCGAAAGACCCGAACATTGTGAGCGCGGAGAAGAAGCTCACTCTCAGGTTGGGCTCTCGAGTTGAGATCACCAAAAACAAAAAAGGTGGAAAAATCATTGTTTCGTGTTCAAGTCACGATGACCTTCTTCATGTTTTTGACCTGCTGATTGGAGATGACTAATGGTACGAGGCAACGGTGCATTGAGTGGTTTTGTTGATGTCGGGTGCGTAATCCGAGGTGAGTTGGAGTTCAAAAACACCTTTCGCCTGGATGGACGGGTAGAGGGCCACATTCAGTCATCGTCGGAATTGCTCGTGGCCGAAACCGGCAGTGTTGAAGGTGAGATTGATGTCGGCCGGTGCGTCGTAGGAGGCGAGGTTCGTGGTACCATTCGGGCCGCCGAGCAGGTGGTGTTGCACGCATCAGCCAAGGTTTGGGCTGAGATCTTCACCGCGGCATTGGTGATGGAAGAGGGGGCCTTCCTTGAGGGGAAGGTCACGACGGAAAGAAAATCCAGCTTGAAGGCGGTCGATGGCGCAAAGGCGGTCAGGTCTTGAACCTCGACGGCCTTGTGGTTATCCTGAGTCTTTCTGAGCTGGACATGAAACACGCATGGAGCGATGAATGACCCCACCAAATATATCCATCGTACTGATCATGCTCTGTTTCTGGGCGACCCTTTGGTTGGTCAACCGGTTTCTAATTCGTCCTGTAAATACGGTGTTGGAACAACGCCACGGACGGATCGACGGCGCCGAAAAGGCCTGGACCGCCAAGAACGAAGAGCTGCTCTCAGCGACACACCGGATTGAGAATGAACTGATTGAGGCTGCGCGAAGCGCCGCCAAGACCCGCGAGACCTATCGCACAGACGCCCACCAGAGCAAACAACAACAACTGGATAACGCCAGGAACGAGGCGGAGAAGAAGTTGGAGAGCGCTCTCGAGGGATTGAGCCGGGATGCTGAAAAGGCCAGAATTGATCTCCGAGAGCAGGCCGAGAGCCTGTCACGAGAATTGGTCCAGCGCCTTTTGGGGCGGGAGGTACACCCGTGAAGTCGTTCGGGATATGGGTGGTTGTTTTCGGCGTGCTCTTGGGCTTGGCCTATGGGGTGGATCATGGTGAAACCAAGCTTGGCGTGCCGGTCTTTCTGTGGTTGGCTCTCAATTTAACGCTCTTTCTGTATTTGTTGGCCCGGTTTGTGGGTCAACCCGTCAGCGTTTTTCTTGAGGCCAGGAAGGATGGAATCTCCGGAGATCTCAAACAAGCTGAAGAGCGCCTCGTAGAGGCGGAGCGCCTGAAGTCTGAGGTCCTCGACCGCCTGAGCAAGGTCGAAGTTGAGGTTGCTGAGATTCTTGGGCGGTCCGAGGCTCTGGGACAAGAAGAGGCCGACCGGATAGCGGCAGAAAGCCGCGATGAGACTGAACGCCTTCTTCGCCGGGTCAAGGATGAGATTTCTCAGCGAGAAACCGAAACACGCGAGATTTTGGCCAAAGAGACCGCTGATTTGACGGCCCGCTTGGCCCACGATCTCCTAGAGAAGGGCATGACCGATGCCGACCGGAAGAGGGTAATGGATCGAAGCGTTCAAGCTCTTAGGCCCGCGGGCGAGGAGGGTTGATGTCACATTTTAGGGCGGCCCCCTATGTCAAAGCATTGTTTGAAGTGGCTGGGAGCGGAAGCGCTGCCGACCGTATGGCCGAATCGCTTGACCGAGTTGCGGAGGTACTTCATCTGGTTCCGGAGCTGCAACGGACCATGGTGTCGCCTTTGGTTCCGCCGGAGGCCAAGGAAAAGATCCTGGATCAGGTTTTGCAAGCTCTCGAAATCGACGGCCCGGTTCGTCGTTTCGTTCATGTCGTGCAAGGCCATTTCAGGCTGGAGCACATGAACGATATCGCAGCCGGCTTTCACGCGATGGTTGACCGGTCTCTCGGGCGGGTTCACGCCCGAATCGAGGTCGCTTCGGCCTTGGATCAATCGGAACAACAGGTCCTCTTGCATGCCCTGCGAAAGGTGCTTGCCACCGATGTTGTGGCTGAATTTATCGAGACTCCGGCGTTGCTGGGGGGTTTCCGTGTACAGGTAGGTTCCAAACTCTTTGATGGATCACTGTCCGGACAATTGAATCAACTGGGCCGAGGGGCCCCGTGAGACAGGGGTAGAGTATGCAGATTAAAGCCGCCGAAATCGCGGACATCATCCGCCAACAGATTGAAGGACATGAAACCACCGTAGACATGTCGGAAGTCGGCACCGTTATTTCGGTGGGTGATGGTATTGCCCGCGTCTACGGGCTCGATGGTGTGATGTCCGGTGAGTTGCTGGAGTTTCCCAACGACGTCTACGGTCTTGCCCTCAACCTCGAAGACGACAACGTCGGGTGTGTGTTGATGGGTGAGGTCCACCTGATCAGCGAAGGTGACCAGGTCAAGAGGACCGGTCGCATCATGGATGTTTCGGTTGGTCCCGCCCTTGTCGGCCGTGTGGTTGACCCCCTCGGCAACCCCCTGGACGGCAAAGGGCCGATCGTCTCTTCAGAGAGATACCCGATGGAGCGAATCGCTCCCGGCGTTGTTGCCCGGCAGCCTGTCACAGAGCCGATGCAAACCGGGATCAAGGCCATCGACGCGATGATTCCGATCGGACGAGGCCAGCGTGAGTTGATCATCGGCGACCGGCAGACCGGGAAGACCGCCATCATCATTGACTCCATCATCAATCAAAAAGGTACGGGCAATATCTGTATCTATGTGGCGATCGGCCAGAAGGCCTCGACCGTCGCTCAGGTGATTGCGACCCTGGAAAAACACGGTGCGATGGAGCACACGATCATTGTCTCCGCGACCGCGGCCGAGCCGGCGCCTGTTCAGTACCTCGCCCCCTATGCCGGAGCCGCGCTTGGTGAGTATTTCCTCTTCAATGGCGGTCACGCGGTCGTGTTCTATGATGATCTGACCAAACATGCCCAGGCATACCGGGAGCTGTCGCTGCTCTTGAGGCGTCCCCCGGGACGTGAGGCCTATCCCGGAGACGTGTTCTATCTGCACTCCCGGTTGCTCGAGCGGGCCGCGAAACTCAGTGACGAAAACGGTGGAGGCAGCCTGACGGCCTTGCCGGTGATCGAAACCCAGATGGGCGATGTCTCGGCGTACATTCCGACAAACGTCATCTCCATCACAGACGGGCAGATTTACCTTGAGGGTGATCTCTTCTTTGCCGGACAAAGACCCGCGGTCAACGTTGGCCTGTCGGTCAGCCGGGTTGGTGGAAATGCCCAGATCAAGGCGATGAAATCGATTGCCGGATCTCTCAGGCTCGAATTGGCCCAGTACCGGGAGTTGGCGGCATTTGCCCAGTTTGGATCTGATCTCGACAAGGCGACCCAGCATCAGTTGGCTCGCGGTGCGCGATTGATGGAGATCCTCAAACAGGGACAGTACAAGCCGTTGCCGGTGGAATTGCAGATTGCATCGATCTTCGCCGGAACCAAGGGTCATTTGGACGGCATGAAGGTCTCGGCGATCGGCGCGTTTGAGCCCTTCCTCCATACCGTCGTCAACGACGAAGCCGCAGAGGCGTTGGCTACGGTCAAAGAGACCGGAAAACTGGACGACGAGACCACCGAGACCTTGACCAAGGTCATCAATGGGGCGGTTTCCCGGTTCCTGAAGGAATATCCGGAGGCAGGCCTTGCCGAACACTAGGGACATCCAGCTTCGGATCCGCTCCGTCAAGGGCACGCAGCAGATCACCAAGGCCATGAAGATGGTTGCTGCGGCCAAACTCAGACGGGCGCAGCGTGCGGTGACCGAGGCGCGGCCGTATGCGGACACACTCGCCAGGGTGTTGGCGAGAGTCTCTGATCGCACGGAGTATGTTCACCCATTGTTGGAGCGACGAACAGGTCGGCGAGCGTGGATTCTTGTGGTCACCTCCGACAAGGGGCTCTGCGGATCCTTCAACGCCAATCTTCTTCGTAACGTCGAAAAGGAACTGAGGTCCGCCGACCGGTGGGAGTCTGTCGAAGTCATCGCCATCGGGCGAAAGGGTGCGGAGTACTTCGCCAATCGGGACTGGGCCGTCGTACACGAAGAGCGCGAAACTATGGCCAACCTGGGACCGGAAGACGGCCCCAGGCTTGCCGAAATGTGCATCAAGGCCTTCAAGTCGGGCCAAGTTGACGAGGTCTACGTGATGTACAACCGCTTCATTAATCTGATCCGTCACGAAATGACGACAGAAAGAGTGTTGCCGATCGAACCACCGACCGTAGAGCATGAAGAGGCGACCGGTGTCGAGGTGGATTACCTCTACGAACCGGGGCCGGAGTTTTTGCTGGAAACACTGCTGCCGGGTTACCTCGAAGTGTCGGTTCAGGCGGCATTGTTGGATTCCGCTGCAGCGGAACAAGCCGCACGGATGACCTCGATGGAGGCAGCCACCAAGAATGCCGATGAGATGATCGACAGCCTGACACTGCTGTTCAACCGTACGCGGCAGGCCGCCATCACCAAAGAACTGATCGAGATCGTCTCCGGCGCGCAAGCGCTGGCAGAGTAGGGAGAGAGTCAATGAGTGAGAGAGTTAAGGGTCGCGTCGTTTCGGTCATCGGGCCGGTGTTGGACGTGGAGTTTCCTAAAGACCAACTGCCCGCGATCCTCAACGCGGTCCAAATCAAGGATGACGGCCATTTAAGCGCAATTCCCTTCGATGTGACGGCCGAGGTTGCGCAGCACCTCGGTGAAGGCCGGGTGCGTTGTGTTGCGATGGAAGACACCGGTGGTGCCGTCCGCGGGATGACGGCGTTGGATCTCGGCCAGCCGATTTCTGTTCCCGTCGGTCGCCAGACATTAGGCCGCGTGCTCAACGTCCTGGGTGAACCCGTCGACGGCAAGGGCCCGGTAGAAACGGAAACGCGCTCATCAATTCACCGAGAAGCCCCCGCCCTGGAAGACCAGAGCACCGAAGTAGAGATGTTCGAGACGGGCATCAAGGTCGTCGACCTTCTTGAGCCGTATTCCAAAGGCGGTAAGACCGGCCTGTTCGGCGGTGCCGGCGTCGGCAAAACGGTGTTGATCATGGAGTTGATCAACAACGTTGCGTTGCAGCACGGCGGCTTTTCGGTTTTCGCGGGAGTCGGGGAACGGACCCGTGAGGGCAATGACCTTTGGTTGGAGATGACCGAGGCGGGCGTGATCGATCCTGACGACTGGGAAAAATCCAAAGTGGCCTTAATTTACGGTCAGATGACCGAGCCTCCAGGCGCCCGGTTGAGGGTTGGTCTGACCGGCCTGACCGTTGCCGAGCATTTCCGTGATGTTGAAGGCCAAGACGTGCTGCTCTTCATTGACAACATCTTCCGCTTCACCCAGGCCGGTTCCGAGGTGTCCGCGTTGTTGGGCAGAATGCCGTCAGCGGTCGGGTACCAGCCCAACCTGGCGACCGAGATGGGTGAATTGCAGGAGCGGATCACCTCCACCAAAAAAGGCTCAGTCACGTCGGTGCAGGCGATCTACGTGCCCGCCGACGACCTGACGGATCCGGCCCCGGCCACGGCCTTTGCCCACCTTGATGCGACATCGGTTCTCTCTCGCCAGATCGCGGAGTTGGGCATCTACCCGGCAGTCGATCCGCTGGCTTCGACCTCGAGAATTCTCGATCCCGGTATCGTCGGTGAAGAACACTACATGGTCGCACGCGAGGTCCAGCAGATACTCCAGCGCTACAAGGATCTCCAGGACATCATCGCCATTTTGGGAATCGATGAACTCTCCGAAGAAGATCGCTTGACCGTCGGTCGAGCGCGGAAGATCCAGCGCTTCTTGTCTCAGCCCTTCCACGTTGCCGAACAGTTCACCGGATTCAAGGGCCGTTACGTCAAGGTCGAGGATACGATCAAGGGCTTCAAGATGTTGGCCCAGGGTGACCTCGACCACCTGCCCGAGCAGGCATTCTTGTATGTCGGTACGATCGAAGAGGCCATCGAGAAGGCCGAGAAGATGAAGGAGGCGTGATGGGAGAGCGGTTGCACCTCGAAATTGTGACTCGTCACCGGCGGGTGATGGAGGTTGAGGTGGACGAGGTTCGATTGCCCGGGGTGATGGGTGAGTTGGGCATTCTTCCGGGCCATACCCCGCTGTTGACAGCCTTGGCTATTGGTCGGGTCGCTTATACCGTCGACGGCCAAGAACACCAATTGGTCGTCAAGAATGGTTTTGCCGAGGTTCAGCCGGATCGGGTGACCGTCCTGGCGCGAGAGGCTCTCTTGCCCGATGAGATTGACAAGGATCACGAACTGAACGAGCGAGATGCCGCAAATGAAGCGTTGAAATCCGTCGATTTTGACGATTTTGAGGCCGTTGATGGGCGCCTGCGGTCGGCAGATGCGGCCCTGGAGGTCCTCGGGAACTAATTTTCCGCAGACAGCTGATAACTACTGACCCGTGGACTCCTTCGTTTTCGAAGGAGTCCACGGGTCAGTAGTTATTGGTACTCTGCACCCAGAAT
>CBDTUG010000001.1:0-17440 GCA_965363555.1 uncultured Thermoanaerobaculia bacterium | reverse complement strand
GGATTGGGCAGGGCTTTCGAAACGGGCCCCAGCCTTGGCCGCAGCAATGCTGATCTTCCTCTTGTCGCTGGCCGGCATTCCGCCGACTGCAGGATTCATGGGTAAGCTCTACGTCTTTGCCGCCGCAATCAATGCCGGCTACATCTGGCTCGCAGTGATCGGCGTGCTGATGTCGGCAGTCAGCCTTTATTACTACTTCCGCATCGTCGTGCAGATGTACCTGCTCGATGGTGTCGAGGAAGATAGTGGCGCCGAACTGGCCCAGGACCGTTGGGCCGAAGGTGTGGTTTTGGTCTGCGCCCTGGCCGTTCTGGCCATCGGCATCTACCCCGGACCGGTCGTTGGCTGGGCCCAGGGTGGGTTGAATGCTTTGGGGTTGATGTAAGGGCAATTCGTAGGACGAATTGCATAAGGCCCTTCGGGCCGGGTGCCGGGACAGGGTCAGGTTCAGGGACCGGGACAGCCAACGCCGGCGTGTAAGCACGGGGGCGCCTGAAACCCCCAATCGGGGCGTGCCACTCTTTGCATTGTTCTCAAGGTGACCTCCCGCCATCAGCGTGGTTGCGAACAATGCATAGGGTGGCACGCCGCAGAGATCGTAATCAAAAGGAAACTCACAACGTCTTCCACACCTCACGACGAAAACTGGTGGGAAGGTCGGGCTTAGCGACCGCATCTCGGCCGACGCCGTAGGCCGTCGAGGTCATTTTCCACAAGGGGCGATGCCCTTCCGATGCCAACCCTGTCGCCCCTTGTGGAAAATGCGCCGAACGGGGACGCGCCTGCGCGTCCCCGAAGTGCGGGCTAAGATCCAGGCCCCGAGTTGCTTGGTTCGTGCAACATGACAACCACCCCTTCGTGCTGACCGTCATGCAACCCGATACCTTCGACTGAGAGTATGTGCCGGCAGACATCACCGGCCACCAAAGTCGGCTCAATCCCCTCAGGAGGATTGCACGACGTCACGCGTCCTCCCTCGACGCTGACGATGACTCTCAGTCCTTCGTTTTCCTCAGGGATGGAGATGGGCACCTGGGTCGTACCGATTTTCAAAACCAGGTTGGAAATGTCAAATCCGGGAGGGCGGTCCAGTGGCCCCATCACTTCGAGCGGCTCTAGGTCCACCAGATCCGGTTCGGGGTCATCCTGGGCCAACAGACTTTCGATCGTGCCCAGCGGGGCTTCAGGGTCTCGGGATGGGGGATTTGAAAGGGCAAAGATCTCAACGTCCTCTTTCCAGGAATTTCCGGTCCAGGGTGTCCACCCGGTCCGACCGATTTCTTCAACGACAATCACCGACACGACGATGACCGCAGCTGCCCCAAGCAAGGCTACGACAGCCCACCGTTGAGGCAGGGGCCTGCCCGCCCTCCGCAACGGTCTGACCATTTGATCCAGGGCAGCCGGCGGATGTTCGTCCAGGGCAACTGTCCGCAGGCTCTCCCGAAGGCGGCGGATGTCATCGAGTGCACGTCCGAGTTCGTCGTCTCCGGCCATTTCTTGTTCGAAGGCTGCCATTTCGTCCGGATGTAAATCTCCGTCGACATAGCGGCTCAGGGTCTCAAAGGTCTTCTCGCCGATCATTGGCCTACCTCGTCCCTCAATGCCCTTCGCGCCCGGGCCAACCTGGACCTGACAGTCCCGATCGGGATATCGAGAATTGTCGCGATATCCTGATAACTGAGATCTTCCCCATCCTTGAGCCACAGCACGATTTGGGGGTGCTCCGCGAGTCGGGCCAGGGCCTGCTCAACCCGGTCGAGTTTCTCCGGGGCGATCACCCGACGTTCTGCGTCAGGCGCCCGGTCCCTGATCCTTCCGATCATCACCACCTGGCCATTATTCAGGCTCTCCATTGGAATCGGTTGCCGGCCTCGACTGCGACGGTAGGACCTGAGGAAATTCCATGCTATTTGAAAAACCCAGGTGCTGAGTTTGGCTTCATGCCGGAAGCCGTCAAGGCCTCTCCAGATTCGGAGGAAAATTTCCTGACTGGCGTCGAGGGCTTCATCGTCCGATCGGGTCAGACGCCGAGCCAGTGCCCATACCGGCCGGCGGAAGCGGATGTAGATCTCCTCGAAGGTCACGGCCAGGCTCGACCGGGTTGCAAATCCCCGACGTGGCGCATCAAACAGAACATCGCCACAGTGTACCGGGATCGAGGTTGCACAGTATTCATCAGGTGGCATGAATACTCCTCAACTCAAGGCGAAACGAACCGTCAAGATGTACTGCACTGAAGTCGGCCGGCCGTTGTAGGTCGAGGGTTCGAAGATCCACTGCTGGGCGGCGGTCACGGCGGCTTCAGTCAAGCCCAGGGGGAGGCCCCGAAGAACTTCTATCGAATCGACCTTGCCCTCCGGGCCAATGATCAGGCTGAGTACCACCGCACCTTCTTTGTGGGCCCTTCGGGCGATCTCAGGGTAGATCGGCTCAACGGTCACTATTCGGCGAGGAGCTGTGATTTCTGTGCCCACACGAGGAAGGACTTGTTGCACTATGTCCGGAGGCGGCGCCGGTATCTCGAGGCCTTCACGGGGTACCCAATCGCCAGGATCAATCTCCCAAACGACATCGTTCTCTCGCGGAAGAGGTTCTGGATCGTGGGGCCTGGGGTCCGGAACTGGAATGAGCTCCACCTGCCGTCGTATCGGCGCCTCCGGCGGAGGCGTCGGAGGAATCGTGTAGGTGAAATGTCTCAAGACGACGATCGGCAGCTGTTTTTCCGGCGCCGGTGTGGCAGATCGGGCGAATGACGGCCAATTGGCTGCGAAAAGAACAACGTGGGCCAACACGGCCACAAGCAGACCCAACCGCATGTGGATTGTGTCGGCTGAGCTTTCTTGGATCACATGATCGAGGCTGGAACTGGGTGTCGGTGCTCTCTGGTCTGAGTGTGTCATAACGACCTCCTTAAACAGTGAGACACACGGCAGTGAAAAAAGTTCCCGAAAGCAGAAGGTTCCAGAGGAGTTCGACTACAATCCAACCATGAAAGTCGCTTTGATCTTTGGTGGCCGATCCGGTGAACACGATGTCAGTATCGTCTCTGCCCGTTCGATAGCCGCGGCACTGGGAGACGGTGGCCACGAGGTCGTACCGATGGCCATCGATCGCCAAGGACTCTGGGCGACCGGTGACGACAGTCTGAGGGGGCTCGAAGGCAGTGGAAACAGGACAGATCAGGCCCTGAGTCTCACAGGAACCCACCGCCTCAACCCCAGTTTATTGAACGACTCATTTGATGTGGCCTTTCCTGTGCTTCATGGGCCTTTCGGCGAGGACGGTACGATCCAGGGCCTCTTCGAAATGCTGAATTTGCCATACGTCGGCTGCGGGGTTGCCTCGTCCGCCTTGTGCATGGACAAGGTTCAGACCAAGAGGATGTTGGTCAGTGACGACCTTTCAACTGCACCATGGATCACGGTCAGCGACCACATTTGGCGGAATGATCCTGAAACCGTGCGACAGAGAGCCCTGGACCTCGGACTTCCACTCTTCGTCAAGCCGTCCCGCATGGGATCGTCGGTCGGCATCACCAAGGTCGTCGACGGCGAGACCCTGGACGCTGCCATTGCGGAGGCTCTGCGCCACGACACTATCGTTCTCATCGAACGTGGTCTCGAGGCGCGGGAGATCGAGGTTGCCGTCCTGGGTAACGAGGAATTCCGGGCTTCTGTGCCGGGCGAAGTCATGCCCGGAGGTGATTTCTACACCTTTGAGGACAAGTATGTGGATGACACGTGTCGGCTGTTGGCCCCGGCGCCCCTCGATCAGGCCATGACAATGCGGGTCCAAGAATTGGCGCTCTCGGTTTTCGACCTCCTTGGATGCCAGGGAATGGCGAGGGTTGATCTTTTTCTCGAAAAGACAACGGGAAAGCTTTGGGTTAACGAGGTCAACACCATTCCCGGATTCACGTCGATCTCGATGTATCCCAGACTGTGGAAACTCTCGGGTCTCGCTTATCCGGACCTCTTGAACGAACTCCTGCGCCTCGCGATTGAACGGCATGACAATTCTCGGATGAACTGAGGAAACCTCAACGGCAATCTTTCGGTTGACCTCCAGCCTCCATCGCCCTATATTTCGTCTTTGTGAAATCTTTCTCGAAGAAGATTTTACAGTTGAGAAATTGCTCCAATTCAAAGGGGTCCTACCATGAAAAAGATCACCCGTGAAGAGGCTCTGGCCTACCACACCGGCAAACGCCACGGCAAGACCGAAGTCGTGCCGACCAAACCCTGCAATACGCAACGTGATCTCTCGATGGCCTACACGCCCGGAGTCGCAGAGCCCTGCCTGGACATCGCAAAAGACCCCGAGTTGGCCTACGAGTACACCAACAAGGGCAATTTGGTGGCCGTCGTTTCAAACGGCACCGCCGTTCTTGGTCTCGGCAACATCGGCGCCCTTGCCGGCAAGCCCGTGATGGAGGGCAAAGGTGTGCTCTTCAAGCAGTTTGCAGACATCGACGTCTTCGACATAGAGGTCGATACCGCAGACCCCAAAGAGATCATTCGATTCTGTCAACTCCTTGAGCCAACATTGGGCGGGATTAACCTCGAAGACATCAAAGCCCCTGAGTGCTTCGAAATCGAAGAAGAACTCAAAAAAACGTGTGGTATCCCGGTCTTCCATGATGACCAGCACGGCACGGCCATCATCTCGGGAGCGGCCCTGATCAACGCGGTCGAGGTCATCGGCAAGGAGATCGACGAGATCAAGGTGGTCTTTTCCGGCGCCGGAGCAGCAGGCATCGCATGCGCCACTTTCTACCTCTCCCTGGGTGTCAGACCGGAGAATCTCCTTCTGGTGGACTCCAAGGGCGTTATTTTCAAGGGCCGCACCGAAGGCATGAACCCCTATAAGGAGAGGTTCGCCGTAGCAACCGAGGCCCGAACCCTGACAGACGCCATGGTCGGCGCCGACGTTTTCGCAGGTGTCTCGGTTGCCGGCCTCCTGACTCAGGAGATGGTCAAGACGATGGCGGACGACCCGATTGTTTTCGCTATGGCCAACCCCGACCCGGAAATTATGCCGGAAGATGCTCTCGCTGCCCGTCCCGACGTCATCATCGCGACGGGCCGCTCGGACTATCCCAACCAAGTCAATAATGTCCTGGGCTTCCCCTTCATCTTCCGTGGCGCCCTCGATGTTGCCGCGACCGGTATCAACGAAGATATGAAACTCGCCGCAGCCAAGGCTCTGGCCGACCTTGCCAAGGAAGATGTTCCCGATTCGGTTGTGCGTGCCTACGGCGGCAAACCCTTCAAGTTCGGTCGGGATTATCTGATCCCCAAGCCTTTCGACTACCGAGTCCTCTTGTGGGAGGCGCCGGCCGTCGCAGAGGCTGCGATCCGAACCGGCGTTGCACGCAAGCCCTACACGTCGAAGGAAGATTACATCAGAGAGTTGGAAAACCGGTTGTCCAGAACCCGCGAGGTGATGCACGGCGTCTTCGACCAGGCTCGTTTGGATCCCAAGCAGATCGTTTTCCCCGAGGGTGAGCAGGACTCGATCATTCGAGCCGCCAAGATGTTGGTCGACGAGAAGATTTGCAAACCGATACTCCTGGGCAACGCTGAAATCATCGGCAACCTCCTGGCCGAACATGAAGTCAATGCTGCAGACATCACTGTGGTCGACCCCTCTCAGGATGACCGGCGTCACGCCTATGGGGAGGCCTACCATCAGAAGCGGTGGCGGCGCGGTGCGACGGCGGTCAATGCGACCAAACGCCTGCTCGACCCCGTGTATTTCGGCAACATGATGGTGCAACAGGGTGATGCCGACGGCCTGATTGCCGGCGTGTCTCATTCATACCCGGACACCATCCGTCCGGCCCTGCGGATTCATCAGACGATGGCTGACGTCAGTAAAGTGGCGGGCGTTTTTCTCCTGTTGTTCAAAGACCGCATGCTCTTCATCGCCGACACGACGGTCAATCCAGATCCCACCGCAGAAGAACTGGCAGAAATTGCGTGGCTGGCCGCTCGGGTGGCCGGGACATACTTCGACGTTGACCCGCGCGTAGCCATGCTGTCCTACTCCAACTTCGGCTCCAACGAGGATGCCGCATGCCTCAAGGTCCGCAAGGCCGTTGAGATTGCCAAAGAACGTTGGCCCGACCTCAAGATCGAAGGAGAGATGCACGCTGACACCGCCATCGAGCCGGCGATTGCTGAGCAGGCCTTCCCGTGGTCGACCATACAAGGTGATGCCAACATCCTGGTTTGTCCGACCCTGGCCGCCGCCAACATCGCCTATAAATTATTATGGCGCCTTGGCAAGGTCGAAGCGATCGGTCCGATTCTGACCGGCATCGGCGCCCCGGTTCATATCCTGCAACGGGGGATGGAAGTTAATGAAATAGTCAACATGACGGCCCTTTGCGTCTGCAAGGCCCAAAGAAACAAAAGGTGAATGTCAGCCTGACAAGTTACCCCCAGAAAGGGGAACCGGGACCTTTCGGCCGGACATCTGTGTTGATGCAATCCCGAGTCCGGGTTACGATACCTTAAGATTTATTGAGGAGGAGATAATGAAAAAGATTCTGGTTTTTTCCGCCCTTCTGGCACTGTGTTGTGGAATGGTTGTAGCCGAGGAGGCTACCGGCGGCCTGCGCTTTTCGATCACGGTCACTGAGTTTGAGAACAAGGCCGGCTGGTACGGTCACTTCGACATCGGCAACGCCTGGGGCACGGTCTTGACCGATATGCTCAACCAGAGTGGGCATTTCATCGTTCTCGGTGAAGGCGATATGCGAAATGCCGCGATGGACGAACAAGACTTCTCGGCTTCCGGCCGAACGGCGGGCGGCAAGAAGGCAGCAGTCACCGGACAGATGACGCCGGCCCAACTTTTGGTCAAAGGCGCCATCACCCACGTTCAGGACGGCACCAAGAAGGGTGGCGGCGGTATCAGGTTCAAGGGGCTGAGGCTTGGTGGCAAGGGCGGCAAGGGTGAGATCAACGCAACGATCTACATCGTTGACGCAACCACCGGCCAGGTGGTCGCCTCCAAAAGCGTCGTCGGCGAAAGCGAGCAAAAGGGCATGAACGTTGGTTATAACACCGGCTCGTGGGGAGCTGCCTTCGGCGGCGAAAGCAACGACAACGTCGGCTTGGCCGTCCAGGCAGCCTGTGCCGAGGCGGTCGACTTCATGACCAACCAGTTGCCGAACTTCCAGTGGACCGGTTCGGTCGTGATGAACAAGAGCGGTACGATCTATGTCAACCGTGGTTCTCGTGAGGGTGTCGGCGTGGGCCAGCGCTTCATCGTCGGCGATGTCGAGGTCATTCGGGACCCCGACACCGGTGAGATCCTGGACGAGGACATGACAACGATTGCGACTCTTGAGGTCAACAAGGTCAAGGAAAAACTCTCCTACTGCAGCGTCGTCTCTGGTGATGCCGGTGCGGTCGGGAAGGGTATGACAATTCACATTCCCTAAACGCCCAAATTTTGAATTTCAACGGCGCTCCTTGGAGCGCCGTTTTTTTGCCTTTTGAGGCGTATGAGTTCCGAGACGGATTGAGCCCTTTTGGTGGTTTCGGTGGTTTCGGGGTCCGGTATACTGTAGAGAGACCGTCAGGGTGGAGAAAATGATGCAGCATATTGCGAGGGTAATAATCTTGTTGGCAGTGGTTCTGGCAACCGCCGGAACGGTTGCCGCCCAGGGTGCCGACCCGAGAGTCGTCGAAAGCCCCTTCACAGAGGAGTTCGACTACAAGGTCGGTCAAATTCTCGATCTCAACCTCCGCCTCAACGGCCTCAGGTGGAGCGTCCTGAGCGTCAGTGCAGGCGACGAGTCCGAATGGAGGGAGGGCAAGAAGGTCAAATCGTCGTTGACCAATGAGTTGGAAAACCTAGGCGACACCCGTCGCACGCTTTCGATCATCATGCTTTTGGAAGATGATCGTGGGCGACAATTGCAACGAATTAAGTTCAAGAACATCAAAGTTGGCTTCGGGCGATACATTGAAGATATTCAAAAGGTCAAGGTTGACGGTGGCATTCTCGCCGATACTGCGAAGATTTACATTTTTGCAGAGGTGAAGTGAGTAGGGCCCTCTCTGGTTTCAACCCGCCGGTCGTTCCGAGTCCAGTATGATCGGGACGTGAATCGGACCCGCACTTTCGTCGTCCCCTATGTACTCTCATTGATCGTGGTGATCACCCTGCTGGTCGTATGGGTGGTATTTGCCATTCAGTGGGAGGGGCGGTTGCACGAGTTTGCCGTTCGGTTGGGCGTGACGAGCCCCCGGTCGCCCTGGGTCATCCTCGGGGTGGGTTGTATTCTGTTTGCCCTGTTGATCGTATTCGGGACCCATCAGTTGGCACGGTCTTTGGCGGAATACCGTTATGCGCGAAAACAGGAGGAGTTCGTTTCCGGAATTACTCACGAGATGAGGTCGCCTTTGGCTGCCATCAGGCTGCACGCGGAAACCCTTGGGCAGGACGAGACCGACGAGTACCGGCGGCGCTCGGTGGACTTCATCCTGCGGGAGGCTCAGCGCCTCGGCCGGTTGATCGATAATGTGCTTGAGAGCAGCCGTTTGGTAGCTCGAAAACAGGAGTTTGAACCGTACGAGGTTCCAGTGGCGCCTTTTTGCCGGCAGTTCTTTGGTGAGATCCGTCCCACGGTTGAACGGGGCCACTTAACCTTCGTGACGGAGATTGATACCGGTGAATCCATCCTTGCATCCGACGAGGCCCTCAGACGGGTCCTAACAAATTTGATCGAGAACGCGGTTCGCTACTCGGCCCCGCAAGGCCGGGTCTGGTGCCGGGTTGTTGAACGCGGGCCAAATGTTGTATTCAGTATTACCGATGAGGGGATCGGCATTCCGAAATCCGAACTGAGCCTGATCTTTGATCGGTTTTACCGCATCGGGCGTGATACCGATGCTGATCACGGCAGCGGGCTCGGGCTCTTCATCGTTTCTCAACTCGTCGAGCAGATGCATGGGAATGTGCGTGCCCTGTCGCGGGATTCGTCTCCCGGGACGACGTTTGAGGTTGAACTGCCGGTGATGGAGAAAGTGGTATGAACGACGCCGCTGTCACAATCCTGTTGGTTGAGGATGAGGAGGCGATCGCTGAGGGATTGCTTCGTAATTTCAGGCGCAAGGGTTGGCAAGGGGTTTTGGCTGTCGATGGCGAGCAGGCGTTGGCCATGGCTGCCTCAGACCGGTTTGATCTCGTGGTGCTTGATGTTCGACTTCCCAAGGTCGACGGTTTCGAGGTCTGCCGTCGATTGCGCGATGGCGGTGATCTGACTCCCATTCTGATGTTGACGGCGCGTGACCAACCTGACGACATGGTGTATGGCCTTCGGTTGGGCGCCGATGACTACGTTTCCAAGCCGTTCGACCTTGCTGTGTTATTGGCACGAATGGAAGGGCTTTTGCGTCGGGGTGGATGGGCAAAGAGCTCTGCAAATGATGGCGACTCTTTACATGGCGCCGTCGAGGGCGCCTCACGAAAGGTCTTTGGTGAGTTCTGGATTGATTTCGCGACCTGGCACGCCCTGACATTGAGGGGCGTCGTCGAACTCTCCGGCAAGGAGATCGCGGTCATGAGGTTGTTGCTCAATCGTTTGGGTCAGGTCGTCAGTAGGAGAGACCTGTTGGCTGAGGTGTGGGGCCTGCCCGACCACCCGAATACGCGTGTCGTCGATAATGTGATCCTGTCACTTCGAAAGGCGTTTGAGCACGATGCCCTCAAACCCCGTCATATCCATAACGTTCGTGGCGTAGGCTATCGCTTCGAAAGCTGATATGTGGTTGAACGCTGATCCTTTGCTGACTCCATCATTGACTCCGGTGATCGGGAAAAATAGAGTCGGAAGGTGATCCGCAAAATCGTTGACGATCCGGTAATGCGCCGGCTTGCCTTTCTCTTCTTGATAACACGGTTGGCCCTCCTGGCGGCCGGCTTGGCCGGCTTCGCCCTGTTACCCCCCGGCAAAGCTCTGACGGGCGACAACCTTCGTCTCGAACATAACGCCCCCATCCCACTCGACATCTGGGCCCGGTGGGACTCGGAGTGGTATCTGCTGATCGCCGACCGGGGTTATGACGCCACCGATGCCCTCAATCACCTGCCCGTTGGCTACCTGCCGGAGGATACCGCCGGCTTCTTTCCCCTCTACCCTCTTCTGATCCGAGCCCTGACGCCTCTGGTTGGAGCTGTCGGCTCCGGGATCGTGATCTCCAACCTGGCCTTGCTCATCGTATTGTGGCTGTTGCCGGCTGTGGCTCGTGACCTGTGGGGTCGAGAATTTGGGGGGAGGGCGGCGGTAGGGGCCGGTACGGCCCTGCTCTTTTTCCCCTTCACCCTCTTTCATTCAGCGGTGTACTCGGAGTCGCTCTTTCTTGCCTTGTCTCTGGCGACATTCGTACTGATCAGAAAAGAACGCTACGACTGGGCCGGTTTTCTGGCGGCCCTGGCCACCTTGACCCGACCCTTCGGCGCCCTCTTGGTCATTCTGCTGTTGCTGGAGTGGTGGCGTCGCCGCCATCGCTCACGATGGGGCTGGGCGGCCATCGGTGGTGTCGCCCTGGCCCTCGGGCTGTACATGCTCTTCTGCTATGGTCTTTTCGGTGACGCCCTGGCATTTGTTCACCGCCAAGGGCGCTGGCGAGGCGCCATGGGCCTGCCCGGCATTGCTTTCATCAGGTGGTGGCATGCTGGGCCGACCATTCACGGCGCCCACGGCTCTGTGATTGAGTTGGTGATGGCGGTTCTCTACCTCGGGGCCCTGCCGGCCGCCTTCCGGCGTCTGCGACCGTCCATGGCGTGGTACCTGGCGGCCTGTGTTGCGGTACCGCTGTGCTCGACTCTCTGGTCCTTCGGCCGCATCGCCTCAACATTCTTCCCCATCTACCTCCTGGTCGGTATGGTCTGGGCCGAGGATAGGACAACGGTGCAGTGGATTTTGGTCATATTTGGCGGCATTGCCGGGGTCGTGGCCATGGCCTGTTTTGCCGCCGGCTGGTGGGTGGGGTGATCAGGGCCGAGCCCGAATCCGTTCCCGTGCTCGATACTTGATTCCCGCTCCACCTGGTTGCGCCTGACCGGCCCGACAGGAGTACACTTGAAGCTATGCCGCCGCGCGGCACACTCAAGGAGGTCCTGATGGAACATCAAAAAGTATTCATACTCGGTGCGGTCCGCAGCCCGATTGGGAGGATTGGCGGGGGTTTGGCCTCCTTGCAGGCTGAAGACCTGGCCACCCACGCGATCGATGCCGTTCTCGAACGAACCGGCCTCCCGGCCTCGTCGATCGATTACACCTGCCTGGGATGGGTGATGCAAGATCCCCGGTCTCCCAATGTTGCCAGAAACGCCGCGTTGAGAGCCGGAATCCCCCACACCTCACCGGCCACGACCTTTCACGAGAACTGTGCCTCCGGCGGCGCCGCGGTCCACAGCATTGCCCGCAGGATCGCCCTGGGAGAGATAGGGGTTGGCATCGGAGGCGGCGTGGAAAGCATGAGCAACGTCGCTCGATACCTCTTCGAAGGCCGAATCCGTGGACAACTCTACGGTGATATGACCCTGGTGGATGGTCTGTTCGGCGCCCTGACCGACACCCACGTCGAAGACGGAGAGTTGATGGGCCTGATGACCGAACGTCTGGTCGAACGTTATGAGGTCACCCGGGAGGAACAGGACGAAATCGCCTGGAACAGTCATCACAACGCTTTGAAGGCGTGGGACCAGGGTTTTTTTGATGACTACGTGGTGCCGGTGACGATTCCCCAGAGGCGCAAGGATGCCAAGGTCATCGATCGGGACGAAGGGCCTCGTCCCGTCACCCGGGAGGAAGTGGCCGGCGCAAAACCCTATTTCAAGCGTGAGGGCGGCACGATCACGACGATCAATGCCTCGAGTCTCAACGATGCCGCAGCGGCTCTGATTCTCGCCGGAGAAGAACAGGCTGAAGCACTGGGTATCGAACCGCTGGCTGAACTGCGAGCATTCTGGAATGTCGGCGTCGAGCGCGCCTACATGGGTGAAGGCGCCTTCAAGGTCGTTCTGCCACTGCTCGAGCGGGCGGGACTCGCGGTTCCCGACATCGATTACTTCGAACTCAACGAGGCCTTTGCTGCCGTTCTCGGGGCCGCATTCCACGACTTGCCGGACCTCCCGCAGGATCGAACCAATCTCTGGGGCAGCGGCATTTCATTAGGCCATCCGGTCGGCTGCACCGGCGCCCGCCAGATCGTCGACATGGTCCACCAACTCCACCGGCGCGACGGAAACCTCGGACTGGTCAGTCGATGTGTCGGCGGTGGCATCGGTAGCGGAGAAATCATTGAGCGGTTCGGAGGTTAGAATCCACTCGATTTTTCCGTCTACACTGTAATCCATGCTCAAGGCTCTGCTGGTCATCCTTGTCTTCTCCTTCAATGCCCATGCTGATCCTGGTGGCTGGGTCTTTCTCTACGAAGAAGCAGGATTCAAAGCGTATGAGAACAAAGGCCCCCCTCTTTCATACAAGGCTGAAGGCATTGTGGATATCCCCTTGGCGGAACTCGTGGCTGTTCTGGTCGATGTCCCGCGCCAGAAGGAGTGGGTCAACCGCCTGGTGGAGAGTCGATTGATCGAAGGAAGTATCGTCACACGGGCTGTGGTCTACAGCCGCTACGTCCTGCCCTGGCCCGCCAAGGACCGCGATGCGGTGGTCGAGAGTGTGGTTGAGGAGAATATTCAGCAGCGGGAAGTTCGCGTGCGCTTTTGGAATACAACCTCCTTCGCGATGCCGCCGCGCTCAGATTGCATTCGTGTACCCAGGAGCGAGGGCGAGTTCACACTCAAGGACACCGGACATGGCTCCGTACTCGTGATATATACCATCCACCTCGATCCGGGCGGGCGGCTGCCGGGCTGGATCGTGCGTCTCTTTGTGCGAGATGCCCCCGTAAAGACGCTGCGGGCCTTCAAGGCCCAGGTCCTCAGAACTCGGGGCCAGTACCGCGCCTTCATCACCGAACAGAAGGCCCGCTGGGCTGGAGAAATCCAGATTGTAAGATGACCGCCCTCAGACGGTGCGGACCAGGTTGTGCAGTCGATCAAAAAAGGCCTTCGGGGTTTCAACCGCCGGGAAGTGCCCAGCACCTTGCAAGATCACAGAGGTGGACTGGACACGGTGGCGAGTGCCCAAGCTGGGTTTCAGGATCTTGACCGCCCGCTCCCCGGAGAACTGCCAGCAGGGCCGATCTGAAACGTGGGGGTTGTCGAAAGCATTGAGGTTATTGCCATACCGCTCGAAGAGGGCGAGGTATTTCAGGGCCACATGGACGTCAAAACCGAAGAGACCCTCCAGAAAATTCTGCTGGTAGGTGGTTCGGGGTTTGAGGATGGCCTGTCGAACTAGGTGGCGCCCCAACCGTGTGCGCTGAGCCGTCGTGAGTATGGCGCGTCCGAGACCCGGTACCAGCAACGGAGTGAGAACCAGAGGGAAATGTAATAGGGTCTCCACCAAGAACGAACATCGGACAGATCGTGGATAGCGTTGAGTGAATGCCCACGCCGCGATCCCTCCGAGACAAAAACCGACCACCGCCACAGGCCGCATGGGAAGCGCCTGTTCCAGCTCATCCAAAAAGGCCTCCAAGGAGGACGGCAAAGGCACATCGGCAGCTGTTCCCAGACCGGGCCAGTCCAAAATGCCGCAGCGATTGCAGGCGAGGAACTCAGATGGGAGCCAAGCACGCACCGTGGCTGCGGTGGTATTCCAGCCGGGCAGGAATAGGATCGGTCCCCCGGCGCCCAACCACTGGATATTTATCCCCACGAACCGGATGTTATCACCGACGGTTGTTACCTGGGGTCATTCACTTTGATCGGCTGCCGTCGGGCGCCCCACTGACCGGGGGGGCCGTCGAATCGGCCGGCACAAGGCGCACCGCATTGGGAACACCGCCCTTCATCATCCAGCGCCCAGCTGGTCAGTCGATACCAGTCTCGTGCGATCAGTCGGGTTCCGCATTTGTGGCACATGGTGCTGCCGCCCTCGTCGTCATGCACGTTGCCGGTGTAGACGTAACGCAGCCCCACATCGATCGCACGACGCCGGGCCCGCCGAAGAGTTGACGGCGGTGTCGGGGGCAGGTTTTTCATCTTGAAGGCTGGGTGAAAGGCGGTGAAATGCAGGGGCACATCAGGTCCAAGGTGCTCGACAACCCACTGGGCCAGGTCTGAAATCTCCGCATCGGAATCGTTCTCACCGGGAATCAGAAGGGTTGTGATTTCCAGCCATACGTTGGTTTCCTGGCCGACATACTTCAGGGTTTCCAAAACCGGGGCCAAACGCGCGCTGCACAAGCGACGGTAGAAATCCTCATTGAAGGCCTTGAGGTCGATATTGGCGGCATCCATCACCGCGAAAAATTCCTGAGCGGGGAGGGCATTGATCTCACCGGCCGTCACCGCCACCGTTTTGATTCCCAGTTCGGAGCAGGCGGCTGCGACGTCGACCGCGTACTCCAAAAAAATCACAGGGTCGTTATAGGTGAACGCGACCGAGCGGCACCCGGTCGCCTTGGCAGCACGGGCAATGGCTTCCGGTGATGCCTCTTCGGCTGTGGTGTCGAATTCTCGGCTGCTGGAAATGCTCCAGTTCTGGCAAAAACGGCAGGCCAGGTTGCAGCCGGCCGTTCCGAAGCTGAGCACAGGGGTCCCGGGCATGAAATGATTCAGCGGTTTCTTCTCGATGGGGTCGATACAGAAACCCGAGGATCGGCCGTAGGTCGTCAGCACGATGGCTCCGCCTGAGGCTTGGCGCACGAAGCACATTCCCCGCTGTCCTTCGCTCAATCGACACAACCGGGGACAAATTTCGCACATCACCCGGCCATCGGCCTGCTGGGAAAAATACCGTCCCGGCAACCCGTCGGAGGTTAGGGGATCCTGCGAGTTCGGACCTCCTTGATACCATCGAATTGGATGGTATAGATGACAGACCCTCCTCCGACCCTGTGGCGGAGTTTCACCGAATCACCGTCGACACCGACAACATAGGCGGATACTCTCTCCAGTGAATTCAAAATGAGAACGACCCGCTCTCCTTGAAGCGATTCCAGTCTTGATACCGGAATGAGGTGGCCGTCGCGGTGGATTCGAGGGGGCCGTGGAGGGTCGCCGGTCTCATCCAGGATTTCGAGAGCATTCTCGTGATCCGGTGTCCTGAGTTCGGCCGAACTTTCGATCACCTCGTCGATGATCTCACTGATTTGATTCGGTTCCGGGTCCTCTTCTTGCACGTTGGGTTCGTCTTCGGGCTCGATGGAGGGGAAGGATTCTACGGTCGGCGCCTCCCACGCAACACTCTCCCCTAGGTCGGCGTACTCCTCGATGCCGATGTTGACCGAGGTCATCGAGTAGCCGACCGCGGCGAAAAGACCGAGAGTGGAGCCGGCCAGGCACCCGAAGAACGGGAGTTTTGCTTGATCCCAGAACTTCACGGTGAAGACCAGTGCGGCGAAGGGAATGAAGAGACAAACAAGGCCCCACCCAGTACTTTCCCTGAAGGCGATCACCAGGAGCCAAACGAAGGCCGCCAGCGATCCCAGGCTTCCCACGACCATCAGCACCATCCACGCCACCGTCATGGTCTGATCCTCCGCTTATCCGCTTGCTCTTTCATGACGTTTAGTTTAACCCATACCCTCAGGAGAAATATTTCGTATGATTCGAAAGGAGGGACTTTTAATGAGACGCTTCTTGCTTGTGGTTTTTTTGGGTCTCTATTCTCTCGTGACCTTGGCACATGGTTCCGATATTCCTCAGGAACGGCGTCAACCCGTCGTACTCGAACATCTCGGTGACCCTCCTGCGCCCGAGTCGAGCGTCGAGGGCCTAACGGAGGACAAGGCGGCAGTTCACATCGCCCGAAACGGATATCTCAGCATTCAGGTCAATGTATCTGCCAGCAACCTCAATACCAGGGGCGATGCGGCTAACGAACCTTCGCTGGCGGTCGATCCTACCGCCCCCAACCGTATGGTCATCGGGTGGCGGCAATTTGACTCGGTCAGCTCAAACCACCGGGAGGCCGGTGTTGCATGGTCCAACGACGGCGGGCGGACCTGGACCAACCCCGGCTCTTTGAACGACGGTATTTTCCGATCGGATCCGGTGTTGGCGTGTGATGCCGACGGGCATTTCTTCTACAACAGCCTCTCGATCTTCTCCAGAGACCTCCTTCAGGCTGAGTTCTTTGACTCTTCAGATGGCGGTCAAACCTGGGCGGGTCCTGTGGAGGCCTTCGGTGGCGACAAGGTTTGGGTGACGATCGACAAGACGGACAGCATTGGTCGGGGCAACATCTACCAGAGTTGGAGTACGGAGGCGAACAGATGGGGCGATCGGGTCTTCAGTCGCTCAACCAATGGGGGCCGCTCTTTCTCGGCCCCCCAGGTCCTGTTGCCGGCTCCAATCTGGGGAACTTTGACCGTCGGTCGCCAAGGTGAGCTGTATCTGGCCGGCAACGCGGGATTTATATACAACAGCTTTGTTCTGTGGCGATCCCTGGATGCCAAAGACCCCGATATCGCCGAGCCGACATTCCAGTTCTTTTTTGCAGACCTCGGCGGTTGGCAGGGGGTCGGCGGCAATTCATTCGGAACGCCAAATCCCGTTGGCCTCCTGGGCCAGGTCTGGCTGGCCGTGGACACATCGGAAGGCCCCAGTCGCGACGCGCTCTACATGCTGTCATCGGTCGATCCCCCCGGCGAAGACCCTCAGGACGTGCACTTCATCCGGTCGACTGACGGCGGCGAGACCTGGTCGGCGCCACTCCGCATCAATACCGACGACCGTAACGCCTGGCAATGGTTTGGCACGATGTCGGTCGCTCCCAATGGCAGGATCGATGTCGTCTGGATCGAAAGCCTGACGGGGGCCGTACCCAATCTGGGCGAGATCTACTTCAGTTCATCGTCTGACGGAGGCTTCACTTGGTCCGATGCCGAGGTTGTCACACCGGTCTTCGACAGCCATGTCGGCTTTCCGCGGCAAAACAAGATGGGAGACTACTTCCACATGCGGTCCGACCTGGTCGGCGCCGACCTTGCTTATGCCGCGACCTTCAACAACGAGCAGGATGTCTTCTTCCTCCGCATCGGCGACAGGGACTGCGATGGCAATGGTGTCGGGGATCCAGAGGATCTCAGAGCGGGAGAACTCTCAGACTGTGACGGCAATCAGATCCCCGACCTCTGCGAGATAGCGGCCAGGCCTGAGGTGGATCTCAACGGCAATGGGTGGCTCGATCTCTGCGAACCGGCACCACGACAAGGCGCCGGCCGGTCGGGGTGATCAAGAAAAGCCGAACGGCTTTTCTTGATGCTCTCAGCTATCGGCTCTTAGCTAGTGTACTGCGTCTAAAGTCTCTACCACCTCTTGGCGGCCCTCCACGCCGCTG